>CAJFUU010000124.1 GCA_904420265.1 uncultured Clostridia bacterium | reverse complement strand
GACGCGGTAGGCTGTGCCCGAGCGCACGAACGCCTCTTCCAGCACGCGCGACTGGGCGTTGGTGCGGTAAAGCACCGCCACCTGCCCGGCGCCGTATTTTTTTGCCGCCTGCCGCGCCGTGGAAGCGATGAAGGCGGCCTCGTCGCGCTCGTCCAGGGCGCGGTAGAGTGTGATCTTTTCCCCCTCCCCGGCCTCCGTCCACAGGGCCTTTTCCTTGCGGCCCTGGTTGTGGGCGATGACCTGGTTGGCGGCGTCCAGTATATTGGCGGTGGAGCGGTAGTTGCGCTCCAGCTTGACCACCTTGGCGTCGGGAAAGTCCTTTTCAAAATCGAGTATGTTGCGGATGTCCGCCCCGCGCCAGCCATAGATGGACTGGTCGTCGTCGCCCACCACGCAGAGGTTGCGCTTTTCGCCCGCGAGCAGGCGCACCAATTCATATTGTGCGGCGTTTGTGTCCTGATATTCGTCCACCAATATGTAGTCGAAGCGGTTGCGGTAATAATCCAGCACCGGCGGCTGGGCGGCAAACAGTTCCAGCGTCTTTAGAAGCAGGTCGTCAAAATCCAGCGCGTTGTTGGCGCGCAAGCCTTCTTCGTAGCGGGCGTAAACTTCGCTCAGGTGCTTGTTGCGGAAACTGTCGCCCGCGTCCTTAAGCCATTCGGCGGGGGTGAGCAGGCGGTTTTTGGCGTCGGAAATCACCGCGCGCACCTGCCGCGGCGGGTATTCCTTGTCGGAAAGATTCAATTCTTTGAGGATGGACTTGATCAGCGTCAGGCGGTCGTCCTCGTCGTAAATGGCGAACTGGCGCTTATAGCCCAGCTTTTCAATATCCCGCCGCAGTATGCGCGCGCAGCAGGCGTGAAAGGTGGAAACCCATACGTCCGCGGCCTCCGCCCCGGCCAGCGCGGCGATGCGCGCCGCCATTTCTTTGGCGGCCTTGTTGGTAAAGGTAATGGCGAGAATTTTCCAGGGCGGCACGCCATCCTCTATAAGTTTCGCCACCCGGTAGGTGAGCACGCGCGTTTTGCCGCTGCCCGCGCCCGCCAGGACGAGCAAAGGCCCCTCGGTGGTTTCCACCGCTAGGCGCTGTTGGGGATTGAGTGCGGTTAAATCCATCATTTGTTGTCCTCGGCAAATTTTTCAAAGATCAGCGCATAGCCGCCCGCGCCGTAGTTCAAGCAGCGGTTCACGCGGCCGATGGTGGCCGTGGAAACGCCCGTTTTTTCTACAATTTCGGAATAAGTGGCCCCGTCGCGCAACATGAAGGCCACCTCCAGCCGCTGGGAAAGTTCGCCCACCTCGCGAATGGTGAGCAAGTCCTCCAAAACGCGGTAGGTTTCTTCTTCGTTGGAGAGGGATAAAAGCGCCTTTACCAGCGCGTCTGTGCGTTCGTTTTTCAGGCGGGATGTGTACATGGCGGCCCCTCGCTTTCATGCGTTAGCATGTAGATATTATACCGCGAAAGAGCCGGCGCGTCAATCCGCAAAAGGGGTGCGGCGAAGATTTGCCCGGTCGGAATAGCGGCCTTGACGCCATGTTCAGGGCGTCAGCCTGTCAAAAAAGTATTTTTGACAAGCGGACGGACGGGGAAACAAGCCCCCGCCGTGGCAGTTTCGCCTTTGGCGAAACCGCGCAGAGCGCCGACGAAGCCTGCAAACGCGAAAATTGCCCGGAAAAGAAGGAAAACCGGGGGCAATTTTTGCTTCCTGCGTCAGCCGCACTTGTGGTCTGCGGTCACTTGCGTTCAGGTAAGATCCCTTGCCTGTAAGTTTGCTTCCCTGGCTTGCAGGCTTTCTCAGCACTCCGGCGGTCTGTTGACTTTGTCAACATCCTGTGCAGTTTCGTCTTTGGAAGAATCGCAGAATCTGCAGGATTTTGCGCCTCTGGCCACCCTCTCCAATTTTCGCGTTGGGGAATGGGATTTCCCGACGCAAAAATCGTCCCGTTCCCGCCGTACACGAAGCGATTTTGCCGATTTTCCAAACCGCCCAAATCGGCCGGCTTTCGCCGGCTTGAAAGCCTGAAGGGTTTTCAACCTGCCGCCGGGAACGATTTAAGGCACGAAAGGGTTCGGGCCTCTCGCGCTCTTCAAAGGTTTTTGACAGACTGCCGCCATGACGCTACGTCAGGGCGCGGGCGGCTGGGATTTGCACGCGGCGCCGAAAAAATTTTTACTTTTTACCGCCAGGGTGTGGAGCGGGCAGGACAAATGTGCTATAATCTAAGTTGGAGAGACATTGGAGGCGAGAAATATCAACAGCATGACCGGATATGGCCGCTGCGAATGCGAGCGCGAGGGGCGGCGGCTGACTGTGGAAATCAAGAGCGTAAACCATCGCTTTTTGGACCTGAACCTGCGCCTGCCGCGTGCCTTTCTCTTTTTGGAGGACGAGGCGCGCAAAGCCATCGCGGCGCAGCTCGCGCGCGGGCATGTGGACGTGTTCCTCACCTATGCCAACGCCCGCGAGGACGCGCGCGTGGTGACGGTGGACGCCGCCCTGGCGCGCGCCTACGTACAGGCCATGGACGGCGTGGAGGGGCTCGCGGACGACCGCACGCTGATGGGCATATTGAACATGCCGGAAGTGGTGCGCATCTGCGAGGCCGAGGAAGACCGCGAGGAATTGCGCGCGCTGTTGTCCGAAGCGCTTTCGCAGGCGCTTTCCCAGCTGTGCGCCATGCGCGCGCGGGAAGGAGCGGCTCTGCGAAGCGATCTGGCCGCGCGGGCGGACGCGTTGGAAGGCATTGCCGCGGCCATCGCCGCGCGCGTTCCGCAGACGGTTGCGGCCTATCGCGAGCGCCTGCGTGCGAACGTGGAGGCGCTGCTGGGCGAACACATGGACGAGGCCCGGCTTGTGCAGGAAGTGGCGATTTACGCCGACCGCGCCGCCATTGACGAGGAACTGGTGCGGCTGGGAAGCCATGTTTCCCAGCTTCGCGCGCTGCTGGACGACCCTGCGCCCGCCGGGCGGCGGCTGGATTTTCTGGCCCAGGAGTTCAACCGCGAGGTCAACACCATCGCCTCCAAATCGCAGGACATCGAGATTACGCGCCTGGCCATGGACGCCAAGGCCGAAATCGAAAAACTGCGCGAACAGGTGCAGAACGTGGAATAACGCTGACGCACCAGCACACGACAGGATGCAAGCATTACCGGCTATACGCAACGAAGACAAGGGGGAATTTCCTATGGAGCGCCGAGGACTTCTGTTCGTCATCTCCGGCCCCGCGGGCGCGGGCAAATCCATGGTCGCCAAGAAACTGGTGGAGAGGCACCCGGACGTGAGCCTTTCCGTGTCCTGCACTACCCGCGCGCCCCGGCCCGGCGAGGTTGACGGCGTGCACTATCACTTTGTCACGGACGAACAGTTTGACGACTTGGTGCGCAAGGGCGCGTTTTACGAGTGGGCGCATGTGCATCAGAACCGCTATGGAACCCTCAAAAGCACCGTACAGGAGCAACTCGCCCAGGGACACGACCTGATTCTGGAAATCGACGTGCAGGGCTGTTTGCAGGCCATGGAGCAGGACAGCGAAGTCACCGGTATCTTCATCTCTCCCCCCAGCCGCGAAAACCTGGAGAAGCGCCTGCGCGCCCGGGGCACGGAGGACGAGGCGTCCTTCCGCCTGCGCCTGGGCAACGCGGCGCGCGAGGTCGCGCAGGCCTACCGCTATGATTACATCGTTGTTCACGAGGATTGGGACGATGTGCCCGATGCGCTGGACAGGGCCATCGAGCAGGTGTACGCCATCATTACCGCCGCGCGCGCCAAGACCAAGCACAACATGCGCTTTTTAAACGCCCTGTCCGCATCGCTGAAAACAGGCAATTAGGAGGAAACCGCCATGATGATTGATCCGCCCATTGGGGAACTGTTGGAAAAAGTCGATTGCCGCTACACGCTGGCCGTAGAGGCCTCCAAGCGTGCCCGCGAACTGATCGGCGGCGCCCTGCCGCTGATTGACACGCGCGAAACCAAGCCCCTGACCATCGCCATCGAGGAGATCAACCGGGGCCTGATTACCTATGCGCGCCCCGAAGAAGAGGAAGAAGACGCCGAATAACGGCGGGAGGAAAACGTATGCTCGAGGGCAGAAGGGTCGTCCTGGGCGTGACCGGCGGCATCGCGGCCTATAAGGCCGCCGAAGTGGTCAGCCTTTTGAAAAAACGCGGGGCCGAAGTGCGCGTGGTCATGACCGCGCACGCTTGCGAATTCATCGCCCCGTTGACGCTGGAAACGCTCAGCGGCAATCCCGTGTGCCTGGAAATGTTCGCCGCCCGCAGCAATATCGCCCATATCTCGCTGGCCAAGTGGGCGGAATTGTTCGTGGTGGCGCCTGCGACCGCCAGCGCGCTGGGCAAGTTCGCCAACGGCATTGCCGACGATTTGCTCTCCACGGCCTTCATGGCCATGCGCTGCCCCATTCTGCTGGCCCCGGCGATGAACGCCGCCATGTGGAACTGCCGCGCCAACCAGCGCAATGTGGAGCGCCTCTCGCGCTGGGGGGCGCGCTTCGCCGGCCCGGCGCGCGGGCATCTTGCCTGTGGCGACGAGGACGTGGGCCGCATGGTGGAGCCGGAGCAGATTGTCGCCGCGGTGGAAAAACTGCTCGTGCCGCCGCGCGAATTTGCCGGCCGGCGCGTGCTGGTCACTGCCGGCCCCACGCGCGAAATGATCGACCCGGTGCGCTTTTTAAGCAACCGCTCTTCGGGCAAGATGGGCTTTGCCATCGCCGAGGCCGCCCGCGACCGCGGCGCCGAGGTTACGCTCATCTCCGGCCCCGTTACGCTGCGTCCGCCCGAGGGCGTGGAATACGTTTCCATTACCACCGCGGCCGAGTTGTGCGAGCAAGTGCTCACGCGCGCCGAGGCCTGCGACATCGTCATCCAGGCCGCCGCCCCGGCCGATTTTCGCCCCAAGAGCGTCTCCGCCGAGAAAATCAAAAAAACCGGCGCGGGTATGACATTGGAACTGGAAAACACCACGGACATCGCCGCCGCCCTGGGCGCGCGCAAGCGCGAGGGGCAGATACTGGTGGCCTTTGCCGCCGAAACCAGCGATTTAAAGCGCAACGCCCGCCGGAAAATGGAGAAGAAAAACGCGGATTTGGTCGTCGCCAACGACGTTACCCGCCCCGGCGCGGGTTTTCAGGGCGACACCAATGCCGTGACCATCTTTTCCCGGGAAGGCGCGCGGGAGATTCCCATGAACGGCAAGCGCGAAATCGCCGAGGCTATTCTGGATAGCGTGGCGGAGCTGTTCTGATGTACGCAAACGTCATTATCGACCGCGCTTCGGACGCCCTGGACCATGTGTTTACCTACGCCGTGCCCGAGGGCATGGATGTGCGCGTGGGCCAGCAGGTGCGCGTGCCTTTGGGAAGCAGCCGTGCCGACGGTTTTGTTGTGGAAACGACGGAAGAATGCGCGCTGGAAGCGGCGCGCATAAAGCCCATTTTGGGCCTGCGCTTTGCCGAACCGGTGATTTTGCCGGAAATGATGGAACTGGCCCAGTGGATGCGCGGCCGCTACAACTGCAACCTGGTGGAGGCGCTGCGGCTGATGCTGCCCGCCGAGATGCGCCGCGGCGGCGTGCATGCGCGCGTGACGCGCGTGGCGCGCCTGGTTCGGCCGGACGCGCAGGTGCGCGGGCCGCGCCAGCGCGAAATCGTAGAGCGCCTGCGCGCGGGAGATGTGGAAACGCCGCTTTTGCCCGCGCAGGCCCTGCGCGCGCTGGTGGAGAAGGGCGTCGTAGAGATTTATGAACGCGAACAAAGGCGCGCGCCCGGCGCTCTGCGCGGCGAGCCGTTGCCGGACCCGGAATTGACGCGCGCCCAGCGCCGCGCGGCGCAGGAAGTGTGCGCGGCCCTTGAGGGCGGCGGCCGCTTCCTCCTGCATGGCGTGACCGGCTCAGGCAAGACGGAGGTATACATCCGCCTGGTGCGCAAGGCCCTGGAAATGGGCAAAAGCTGCGTGGTGCTGGTGCCGGAAATCGCCCTGACGCCGCAGATGGCAAGGTGGTTTCACCAGCGCTTCGGCGCGGACGCCGCAATTTTGCACTCCGGCCTGTCCGCGGGCGAAAAGTACGACGAGTGGCAGCGAATCCGCCGCGGCGAGGCCCGCGTGGTCATCGGCGCGCGTTCGGCGGTGTTTGCGCCGGCGCAAAACCTTGGCGCCATTGTGGTGGACGAGGAGCACGAGGGCAGCTATCAGTCTGACCGCCGCCCCCGCTACGACGCCCGCGAGGTGGCCTGGCAGCGCGCCCAGGCGGCGGGCGCGGTGTTGCTGCTGGGCAGCGCCACGCCGTCGGTTTCTTCGTATATGCGCGCCATGCCCGGCGTGCGGCCGGAAAACCGCCTGACGCTCATTGAACTTCCCGAGCGCGTCGGCGGCCGCCCGTTGCCGGAAATTGAAGTGGTGGACATGCGCCGGGAATTCGAACGCGGCAACCGCTCCATCTTCAGCGCGCGGCTTTCGGAAGCGCTCGGGGACTGCCTGGAGCATGGACGGCAGGCGATGCTGCTGATCAACCGGCGCGGCCATTCCAGCTTTGTCTCCTGCCGCAAGTGCGGTTACGTGGTCAAGTGCGACGCCTGCGACGTTTCCATGACCTACCACCAGGCGGAGAACGTGCTGCGCTGCCACTACTGCGGGGCGGAACGGCCTGTGCCGCGCAAGTGCCCTTCCTGCGAAAGCCCTTACATCAAATTCTTTGGCGTTGGCACGGAGCAGGTGGTCGAGGAGGTGCGCCGTCAGTTCCCCGACGCGGTGGTTCTGCGCATGGATTACGATACCACGCGCAAAAAGGACGCCCACGCGAAGATACTGGACGCCTTCCGCCGCGGCGACGCCGACGTGCTGGTGGGCACGCAAATGATCGCCAAGGGGCTGGACTTTCCCAACGTCACCCTTTCCGGCGTGGTGGCGGCGGATATGACGCTGAATCTGCCCGACTATCGCAGCGTGGAGCGCACATTCCAGCTCATCACGCAGATGGCGGGCCGCGCCGGGCGCGCCCGGCATCCGGGCAGGGTGGTTTTGCAGACCTACGAGCCGGACCATTACGGCATCCGCCTGGCCGCCAGCCAGGACTTTCGCGCTTTTTATCTGCGCGAAAGCGCCTACCGCCGCGGCGCGTTGTACCCGCCCTTTACGGTGATTGCGCGCATCGTCTTCACCGCCGGGGAAGAAGAGGCCGCGCAAAAAGCGGCGCAGGCGGCGGAAACGGAACTCAACGACTTTCTCGACCGGGGCGGCCACCGCCCCGACATTGTGCAGATGCGCGCCCTGGAATGCCCGGTTAAGCGGCTGCGGGGCGAGTATCGCTATCAGGTGTTTTTAAAAATGTATTTCAAGGCCGATACGCGCTCGATTACCGCGCAAATGCAAACGCTGGCGGATAAAGCGGAGGGCGCGCGCGCGGAGCTTGAGGTTAACCCGGTGAATTTATTATAGGGGGATGCGGCATGGCGACGCGCAAAATTCTGGAGTATGGCAAGGACGATATGCTGCGCAAACATTCGCGCGTAGTGGAAAAGTTTGACCGGCGGCTGTGGACGCTTTTGGACGACATGGCCGATACCATGTACGAGGCCGACGGCGCGGGGCTGGCGGCGGTGCAGGTGGGCGTGCTCAAGCGGTGCGTGGTTATCGACGTGGGCGAGGGCCTGATTGAGTTGGTCAACCCGGAAATTGTGGCCTCCGAGGGCGAAATGATCAACGCCGAGGGTTGCCTGTCCGTGCCCGGGCGCCGCGGCACGGTGAAGCGTCCCGAGCGCGTGACCGTGCGCGCTCAGGACCGCAAGGGCCGGTCCATCGAAGTTAAGGGCGAAGGGTTTCTGACCATGGCCATCTGCCATGAACTGGACCATCTGGACGGCGTTTTATACGTCGACAAAATGATTGAGGACGTTACCGACCTTGAGGAGGAGAACGAGTAATGCGCGTTGCGTTCATGGGAACGCCCGAGTTTGCCGTGCCGTCCCTGGAGGCGCTTTTGAACGCCGGTTACGAGGTCGTGGGCGCGTTTACGCAGCCCGACCGCCCCGTGGGCCGGGGCCACAGGCTGGCCGCTTGCCCGGTGAAGCAGCTTGCGCTTGCGCGCGGCGTGCCGGTGTATCAATTTGAACGCCTGCGCGGCGCGGAGGGGCTTGCCTGCCTGCAGGGCCTTGCGCCGGATTTGGTGGTTACGGCGGCGTTCGGGCAAATTCTTTCGCAGGCGCTTTTGGATGTGCCGAAAATGGGCACCGTCAACGTGCACGCCTCGCTTTTGCCCGCCTATCGCGGGGCGGCGCCGATCAACTGGTGCATTCTAAACGGCGAGACAAGGACGGGCGTCACCACGATGCTCACCGACGCGGGCGTGGATACGGGCGACATACTCCTGCGCCGCGAAACTGACATCGGCGAGATGGAAACCGCCGGGGAACTGACGCAGCGCCTTGCGCGCCTGGGCGCGGAACTGCTCGTCGAAACGCTCGAGGGCTATCTCAGCGGCAGGATTGCGCCCGTCAAGCAGGATGAGCGCCTTGCCAGCCGCCAGCCCATGCTCAAAAAAGAGATGGGCAGGATAGACTGGACGCGGCCGGCGAAGCAGATTGCCAACCAGGCCCGCGGCCTCAACCCCTGGCCCTGCGCCTTTACCGAATATGCGGGCGGCGTGCTGAAGGTGTATCTGGCCCGCGCCGCGCAGGGAAGCGGCCAGCCGGGAGCGGTTTTGCGCGCCTCGGCCAAGGAAGGGCTGCTGGTGGCCTGCGGCGAGGGCGCGCTGGAAATACTGGAAATGCAGGCGCCCGGCGGCAAGCGCATGGCTGCGCGCGCCTATCTGGCGGGCAAAAAAATAGAACCGGGAACGAAATTCGGCGAGGGAATGTAAATGGACAGACACAGCGAAAGAAAAAATCTGCGCAAAAGCGCGGTTCGTGGACGCAGAGAGCACGCCCCCAAAGGCGAGGCGCATTTGAGCGCGCGGGAGGTGGCCCGCCGGGCGCTTTCAGATGTCGTGCGTTCCGGATCGTATGTGTCGGCGGCGCTCGACCGCCATCTCAACACCTCTCACCTGTCGGCGGACGACAAGCGCCTGGCGGCCAGCCTGTTTTATACGGCCGTGGAAAACCGCCTGCTGCTCGAGGCGCGCCTGTCGCTTTTCTGGACGGAGCGTCCCGAGGCGGTGGTGGAGGACATTCTTCACATTGCCGCGGCGCAGATTCTTTTGATGGACAGAATTCCCGATCACGCCGCGGTGGACGAGGCCGTCAAGCAGACGCGCGCTTCAGGCCGCGACGGCTTGGCCGCGCTGGTGAACGGCATATTGCGCAGCCTCATTCGCGCCCGTGACGCCGGGGAATTGCCGGAAATTACCGATCCGGCCATCCGCTATTCCGTCGCGCCCAACCTTGTGCAGCGGCTGACGGAGGCCTATGGCGCGGAAGAGGCGGAAAAAATTATGGCCGACCGCCCGCGCCCCAGCCAGACCATACGCCTCAACCGCATGAAAACCAGCGTTGAAGATTTTGAGAAGTACCTCAAAACCCACGACGTCATCTTCGAGCGCGGCATCGTCCCCGGCGCCTATCGCTGCCCGGCGGCGGGCAATCTGGCACGGCTGGACGGCTACCGCAACGGCTATTTTTCCATCCAGGGGGAAAGTTCCATGCTTGCGGCCCTGGCTGTGGAGCCGAAACCGGGCATGAACGTGCTGGACGCCTGCGCCGCGCCCGGCGGCAAGAGCGCCCTGATTGCCGAAACCATGGGCGATGTGGGCCGCGTGTACGCCTGGGATGTATACGAGCACCGCGTGGAGCTGATTCGCGCCGCCAAAAAGCGCCTGCGCCTCGATTGCCTGCGCCCCGCTGTGCGCGACGCCCGCACGCCCTATGCGGATTTTGAACTTTACATGGACGCCGTGTTGGTGGACGCGCCCTGCTCTGGCCTGGGCGTGATCGCCGACAAGCCGGACATCAAATACCGCCTTACCGACGAGCAGATTGAATCGCTTCTGCCGTTGCAGCGCGAGCTTCTGGAAAACTGCGCTCGCTTTGTAAAGGTGGGCGGGTTGCTGGTGTACTCCACCTGCACGATTTTGCCCGAGGAAAACGAAAAGCAGGTGCGCGCCTTCCTGGAACGGCATCCCGAATTTGCGCCGGAAACGGACGCTTCCTATCTGCCCGAATCCCTGCGCGGCCGCTGCACAGACGGCATGGCGCAGCTTTTGAGCTACCGCGACCATGTGGAGGGCTTCTTCATCGCCCGTATGCGCAGAAAGGGCGTGTAAAATGGAGCGCACGCAGCTTCTGTCCCTCACGCAGGAGGAATTGGCGGCCTTTCTGCGGGAATTTGACAGCGCCGCTTTTCGCGCCAGGCAGGTGGGCCAGTGGCTGGCGCGCGGCGCGTCCATTGCGGAAATGACCAATTTGCCCGCCGCGCTGCGCGCGCGGTTGGAAGAGCGCGCCGTGGCCAATCCCGTGGCCATCCGCGAGCATTTTCGCTCCCGCATTGACGATACCGAAAAGCTGCTGTACGAGCTTTTGGACGGCAATCTCGTCGAAGGCGTAATTATGCGCTACCACTACGGCGATACGCTGTGTTTGTCCACCCAGGTGGGCTGCCGCATGGGCTGCCGTTTTTGCGCTTCCACGCTGGAAGGCCGCGTGCGCGACCTGACGGCCGGGGAAATGCTCGGCCAGGTGGCGGCGGTCAACCGCCATCTGGAAAAAGAGGGCAGAAAGGTGCACAATATCGTGCTCATGGGCAGCGGCGAACCGCTGGACAATTACGCAAACACCGTGAAGTTTTTGCGCCTGGTCAACGCCCCGGAGCGCATGAACATCTCTTTGCGCAACGTCTCTCTTTCCACCTGCGGGCTGGTGCCGCAAATGCGCGCCTTTGCCAAAGAGGGCCTTCCGGTGACGCTTTCGATTTCCCTGCACGCCCCCAACGACGAGGTGCGCAAAAAACTTTTGCCCATTGCCAACGCCTATGCCATCGAGGACGTGCTTTTGGCCGCGCGCGAATATGTGGAAACGACGGGGCGGCGCGTCATCTTTGAATATGCGCTGGTCAAGGGGATCAACTGCGAACTTCGCCACGCCGACGAGTTGGCGGCGCGTTTGCGCGGTTTGCGCTGCCATGTGAACCTGATTCCCCTCAACGCCGTGCGCGAGCGCGATTTGAACCCGCCCGCGCGGAGCGAGGCAGAGGCCTTTTTGCGCAGGCTGGAGGCGCGCCGCATTTCTGCTACCGTGCGCCGGGAAATGGGCGCGGACATCGAAGGCGCGTGCGGGCAGCTGCGCCGGCGTGTTTTAAAGCGGGAACGCAATTAGGGAGCGTTTCCCGATTTTCCGAGGCGCGGTTGCCTGGCAGGCGCGCCTCACCCCACCACGGACAAAGGAGCGCGACATGAGAGTTTACGCCGCCACCGACATCGGCCGGGTTCGCCCGATCAACGAAGACAGCTATTACGCCCCCAAGCCGGGCGAGTATTTCTGCGCCGTGGCCGACGGTATGGGCGGTCACAACGCCGGCGAGGTCGCCAGCGCCCTGGCCATTCGCGTGCTCGAAGAGGAAATGCGCACGCCCACGCAGCCCACGGAAGAGGCACTGCGCCGCGCCGTGGAACGCGCCAACGCGGAAATTTACCGCGCCTCGCAGGAGCGCAAGGATTGCTCCGGCATGGGCACCACCATTACCGCGCTGTGCATGGAGGGCAAAACCGCGCACATCGCCCAGGTTGGCGACAGCCGCGCCTATCTGATTCGCAACCGCGCCATTTTGCAGGTGACCACCGACCACACGCTGGTGGAGGAAATGGTTTTAAGCGGGCTGATTACCCCCAGCGAGGCGCTTACCCACCCCAAACGCAATTACATTACCCGCGCTCTGGGTACCGCCGAAACGGTGGAAGTGGACCTTTTGCGCCTCGATACGCGGCCCGACGACGTATTCCTGCTCTGCTCTGACGGGCTTTCCAACAGCCTTTCCGAGCGTGAATTGCTGGAAATCGCCCTTTCGGGCATGCGCATGGAAGATAAACTCAAGACGCTGATTGAGCGCGCCCTGCACCGCGGCGGGCACGACAACATTACCGCTTTGCTGGTGACCTGCGAGGAGGCGCCGCAATGATTGGTCGCGTCATCTCCGGGCGCTACGAGGTGCAGGCCATTGTCGGCACCGGCGGCATGGCCGTCGTCTATCGCGCCTGGGACAGGAAAAACCGGCGCATGGTCGCCATCAAGGTGCTGCGTCCTGAATTTGAGCAGGACGAGGAATTTGTGCGCCGTTTCAGCCGCGAGGCCGAGGCCGCCGCGAAGATGTCGCATGAAAATATCGTCAACCTTCTGGACGTGGGCAAGGACAACGACATGCGCTATATCGTCATGGAGTATGTCGACGGCCAGACGCTCAAGGAGGTCATTCGCCAAAAGGGCCGCATTCCGCCGGAAACCGCCGTGCGCATGGCCATTCGCATCCTGGCGGCGGTGGATCACGCTCACAAAAACGGCATTGTCCATCGCGACATCAAGCCGCAGAATATACTCGTGGACGCGCGGGGCACCGTGAAGGTGGCCGATTTTGGCATCGCCCGCCTGAAAACCGCGCAGACCACGCGCATAGACGACAAGCAAAATTCCGCCCTGGGCAGCGTGCACTACTTTTCGCCCGAACAGGCTTCCGGCGAAGTGGCGGACGAGAAGAGCGATTTGTACTCCATGGGCGTAGTGCTCTATGAAATGCTCACCGGCGAAGTGCCTTTCGACGGCGATACGGCCGTATCGGTCGCCCTCAAGCATGTCAGCGAGGAGCCGCGCTCCATGCGCGAAATTGTGCCCTCCATTTCCCGGGGGCTGGACGAAGTGGTCATGCGCGCGCTTGCTAAGGACAGCGCCCGCCGCTACCAGACCGCCGCCGAGTTTGCCGGAGATTTGCGCAAGGCGCTGGTGCGCCCTCGCGGAGGCTTTGTTTCCTATCCCATGACCCGCGAGGAGCAGGAACGCCTGCGCGAGGAAAAGCGCCGGGAGGCCGCGCGCCGCAAGCGGCGCCTGCGCCTGGCAACGTTTGTGGCCGCCGTGGCCGTGGGCGTGGCCACCATCAGCGCGCTGGTGTGGTACTTTGCGGCGGTTTACAACATGGAAACCGTGCCCATGGCCGTCGGCTCGGAGGAGGCCGCGGCGGTGGCCTCGCTGTATGACCGGGGCTTTGAGGTGACCACTGAATACGCCTACAGCGAGGAATACCCCGAGGGCCTGGTTATCGACCAATCCATCGCCTCCGGGGAACGGCGAAGGCGCGGCACGGAGGTGTCCATCACCGTCAGCGCCGGCAGCCAGTGGGTGTATTTTGAGAATATGACCGGCTGGACGCTGGAGGAGGTTTACGCGGAACTGACCGGGCTGGGCATCGCCGCCGAGCGCGTGTCGGTGACTTATGCCGTCAGCGAACAGCCCGTGGGCTGCGTGGCCAGCCAGTCGCCCGAAGCGGGCTGGATCACGCGCGAAACCGACATCACGCTTGTTTTAAGCGCCGAAACCGTGGAGGTGCCCACGCTTACGGGCCTCACGCTGGAAGGCGCGCGGGCCTTGGCGGAGGCCGAAGGGTTGAAGATCGGCGAGGTGAGCGAAGGCTATTCCGCGGATGCGCCCGCCGGCACGGTGATCGCCCAATCCGTGGCTTCGGGCGAGGTGGTCGCCGTCGGCACGGAAATTGCGCTGACCATCAGCCAGCCGCGTCAGGTGCTGTATTACCCGGTTTCCAACTACACCATCGTGGTGCCGCTGGACGACGTGGAGGTGCGCCTGGAAGTCACCGCGCCCTCGGGAACGGCGTTTACAGGTTACAGCGGGGTGCTCAACAAGGGCACGTATTCGGTTGAACTTTCCAGCACGGAGCAGGGGCTGCACACCGTGCGCGAATATATGGACGATGTGCTTATGTCCGAAACGCAGGTACTGTTTGAATAAGGGGAGGATTTGTTGCAGGGAATTATCACGCGCGGCGTGGGCGGGTTTTACTACGTTCTGGACGCGCAGGGGAAGGTGCATCAACTGCGCGCGCAGGCCAAGCTGCGGCGCGCGCGCATTACGCCCATGGTGGGCGACCGCGTGGAGTTCACGCCGGGCAACGAGGAAGAGGACGGCTGGCTCAAGGCCGTGTTGCCGCGCAAAAGCGCGCTGACGCGTCCGCCGGTGGCCAATATCGACACCGTTTTGATTGTGATTGCCACCGCGGCGCCGGCGCCGGATTTGATGATGGCTGACCGCCTCCTGCTCTCGGCCCGGGAAAGCGGCATAGAGGCCGTTCTGGCGGTCAACAAGCAAGACCTGGACCCGGAAGCGGCAGAGAGCATCGCCCGCCAGTACCGTGGCGCGGGCGCGGATGTGTTTTCGGTTTGCGCGCGCACGGGCGCAGGCGTGGAGGCGCTGCGCGAAAGGCTGCGCGGGCGCGTGCACGCTGTGGCGGGGCAATCCGGCGCGGGCAAGTCCACGTTGCTCAACGCCCTGTATGGCTTTGGCCTGCAAACCGGCGATGTATCGCGCAAGATTGAGCGCGGGCGGCATACCACGCGCCGTTGTGAACTGATTCCCCTGGAGGGCGGCGGCATGGCGCTGGATACGCCGGGGTTCAGCCTGTTGGAGACGAAGCTGTGCGACCCGGTGCTTATCAAGGACAACTACCCCGAATTTCAGCCCTATGAGGGCCAATGCCGCTTTTCACCGTGCTTTCACGCTACCGAGCCGGATTGCGCGGTGCGCGCCGCGGTGGAGGCGGGCGAAATAGACCCTGAGCGCCACGCGCGTTATGTGGCGCTTTTGGATGAAATGAAAATACGTTGGAGGGATCGCTATGGTTAAGGTTGGCCCCTCGCTTCTGGCCGCGGATTTCCGCGTCATGGGGGCGGAAATTGAGCGCATGGCAGCGGCCGGCGCGGACTATCTGCACTTTGATGTAATGGACGGAAACTTTGTGCCGAACTTGTCCTTCGGCGCGGATATACTCAAATGGGCGGCGAAGGGCCCGCTGCCGGTGGACGCGCACCTGATGGTGGAGCATCCGGACACGTATATCGAAGATTTTGTGCGCGCGGGCGCGAAGATCATCACCATTCATGCGGAAACCGGCGGGCATCTGCACCGCACGCTTTCGTTGATCCGCGAACGCGGCTGCCTGGCGGGCCTGGCGCTCAACCCGGCCACCACGCCGGAGTGCCTGCGCTATCTTTTGCCCAGCCTCGATTTGGTGCTGGTTATGACGGTCAACCCCGGCTTTGGCGGGCAGAAAATGATTCCCGAGTGCCTGGACAAGATTGCCGAAATCCGAGGTATGCTGGATCGCGCCGGCTCGAAGGCCATGCTGGAGGTGGACGGCGGCGCCAACACGCAGACCGCGCGCGAAATGATGCGCCGGGGCGCGGATTTCATCGTCGCCGGCAGCGCGCTGTTCGGCGCGGAGGACGCCAAGGGCTTTATTGATAGCCTGCACGCTTCCTGGCGGGAATTGCATCCGCAGGAGAACGCGTAGAACACCGTCGCCGCCTTTCCGCATAGTATGGACGGGAGGCGATGGCATGAACAAGATGTGCAAAAACCGTTCGGGCGGTTCGGGAAATGGTATTTCCAAGTGGTTTGGCATCGGTTTGATGGTGGTGGGCGTAATTCTGCTGCTGTTCAGCCTGCCCAGTTGGCTGTGGATGAGCGTTCTGGCAATTCTGCTCATCAGCGCCGGCTTTCTGCTCTGGCGGTTCTGAGCGCTTAAACAATAAAAAAGGCCTGAAGTTCTAAAGGACTCCAGGCCTTGTGCGTTATATCTTCAATTCCCGCCCGCACTTGCGGCAGAAGCGGTCGTCCGCCGCCACCTTCGCGCCGCAGGCGGGGCAAAAAGCCTCCGCGTCATCCGCCGCCGCACGCGGGTCGGGCTCCTCGCCCTCCTCCGTGATGTCGAAAAGGGAGAAGCGCCGTTTTGCCGTGGCGTTGTAGAGGTTGTACAATGCCTGCGCGATGGCGAGCACCACAAACGCAACGCCAAACAGACAGAAATACACAGGCGCGTTCATCGAGGCGGCAACGGCGATCCAGACCACGCCGATTGCGGCCGCGATCACCGAGGCCGCGCCGCCCAGCAGCGAAGGCCCGCGCCCGGGCTTGACGCTCTTCATGGACAAACCCTCCCTTGCCATGGATTCCCTTCGTGGACGGATGGCCGCGCCCTCAGGTTCCCGTCTTCGCCTTCCCCGCCCGCCCGCGCTTCCCGCAGCGCGGGCAAACGCGCTCGCCCGCTGGCACCGTCGCCTCGCAGCGCGGACAGACGCGCGGCAAGGCGTCCCCTTCCGGCGCATCCTTGGATGGCTTGCGCACCGCGGAGACGGCAAAGGCAACGCCAACGGCAACGTGCGG
>CAJFUU010000123.1 GCA_904420265.1 uncultured Clostridia bacterium | reverse complement strand
TGCAAACTTTGCGGGGCGCCAAGAAAAAACAGGGCAGACCTGAAACGCCAGGGAATAAGGGCTTCTGCCCCACGGCGGCGCGTGGGAGGCCATTTCGAGAAATGGAAGCGCGGTTGCAAACTTTGCGGGAGGCCAATATCCTCGCGCGGCATGTTGGCGGCGCCGCCAGCAGGGGCATGTGGGCAAAGCCGGTTCTTGATGGCTGTAGCCGTCAACTCGCTTTCGGACATGGATACCGGCGCTTTAACAGGTTGGAATATGAGCGCCATGGGGCGCAAACGCTCGATGGGCCGGCATCTCTTTGTCCCGCGCGGGGAAAATGAAGTGTCTTTGCAGCGTATCCACTGTTATGCGTCATATGATTTGGGTTTTATCCGCTGCGCCGGCTTTGGGGACCATTTGATCCCGCATCCGCGAGGGACACTCCAAATTCGGAATGGAAACGCGGCCCTGCGAAGCAACTCGCGAACGATCGGGCCGCCTGTACGCAGGCCAAAGAAGAGCGCATGGAATCCATCTGCGACAAACCTGGAAAAACTTCTGCCGTCCGGCGCTTTTTGCGCGCCCTCCATCGTTATGCCCGTCGGCGCGAAGAGAGGATGGTATACCCCGTCACCGCCGCCAGCACAATCGCCGCGCCGGCAATGCTCAGCGGCCCGGGATTTTCGCCCAGGAACAGAAAACACCAGGTGGGGTTGAGGATCGGCTCTATGTTGGAAACGATGGCCGCCGTCACCGCCGACACGCCCCGCCGCATGCCGAAGCTGAAGAACAGGTACCCCAGCGTCAGGCACACGCCCATGCCCAGCGCGGCGATAAAATGTCCCGCATCGGCCGTCACGCCCTGGTCAAAAGGCATATACAGGACCAACAGCGCGGCGACGAGGTTTCCTTGGTAGGAGTAACTCAGCGCGTCGCAGTCTGCCCGATGGGCGGCAAGGTAGACGATGGCATAGGTAAACGCCGAACCGAGGGCCAATACGTTCCCGAGCATTCCGCCGCCGGACAGGCCCTGGCAGAAACACAGGATTACGCCCGCAAGGACGACAAGCACGCTGACCACATCCAGCTTTGAAGGCTTTCTATGCCTTACCACCGCCTCAAAGAGTATGACCACCACCGGCATGGCGTATTGCAGCACGATGGCGTTGGCCGCGCTTGTGAGTTTGTTGGCAAAAATGAACAGAACGGATGTGCTCATTACGCCAAACGCCCCCAACCACGTTCCAAACGTATTGGAGGGGCGATAGCTTTTGCGTGCCGCGCCCAGCACGATGGCGGCAATCAGCGCGCGGAACCCGGCGATGGTCAGCGCGTTCCAGGGAATCAGCTTGGACAAAAGGCCGCCGAAGCTCCAGCAGACGCAGGCCAGCAATATGCAGGCGATGGATGCGCGGTTGCTCTGCAATCCAAAAACCCCTTCCAACGTAAAGTAGTTTCCCAAGGCCCGGCGCGGGATATGAAACGTTCCGTCCGGGGCGGGGAAAACGTGGCCGGAAATACTTATCCGTGCCAGAAAGAATGCGTGCCGGTCCGTCCCAACTAGCCGCATGGAAATCTGAGACGGCGGACCAAAAGATATGGCGCGCCCGTTTTCAAATGGGGCGCCCGATACAAATCTTCCACAAGCAACGCCCTCAAAGCGCGTCCGCACTCATTCGGCGCGCGTTTGCATCGTCCCGTGCATGCCGCCGTTGCCTGCGATAATCTTCCGAGGGGTTGCGCCAACGGTCTAAAACCTTTTGCGCAAAGCGAGAAAAGCGGCGATGGAGCAGTCGGCGCAAGCAGAACGGACGGATAACGCATGGGCTTTGGAAAGACGGCGGGAATTGATCATCGCGCAGCCGGAGGCCGCGTTTCGTCTGGCATCTGTCCGTCCCCGTCTCATCGCTGCCGCGCGAATCTTCTCCCGCATCCGCCGGATGCCTCTTTTTTCCTTTGCATTGTTTTCCAGACCGCGGAAACAGCGCCCTGTGACGGCCCATTGCCTGCCGTCCAAACCGCGTGCATGCCCGCGCCGTTCATTTTTTATGCACCATGCCTATCTTCTGACTGCTGGCACGGCTTCTGCATCCGCCTGCGTGGCGTTCCCTTCTGCATTTTGACGATGCACGCAGGGCCCTCCCCCGCTTATGCGGACAGGAGGGCCCTGTTTTCAGGCCCGCCAAACGCCCCACGTCGCAGTTTCGCTGAACTCCGGCATCCTGCGCCGCTTTAATACGCCTCTTCCAGAAGCGTGACGCCGTTTTTGCGCAGCGTTTCCTCGGCGCGGCGGCGGTCCTTCACGTAGAAAATTACGCAGGCGTCCACCGACTTGGAGATATAGGCGTAGGCGTACTCCAATGAAATGCCTTCCTTTTTCAAAAGCTGCAAAACGGCGTTGAGCCCGCCGGGCACGTCGTCCACGCGCACGCAGAGCACTTCGGTAATGGAAACGGTAAAGTGGCGCTGGCGCAGCACTTCCTCGGCCTTCACCGGATCGCTGACGATCAGGCGGAGAATGCCAAATTCCACCGTATCTGCCAGCGTGATGGCGCGCACGTCGATGCCGTTGTCGGTCAGGGCCTGCGTCAGTTCACACAGCGTGCCGGTGCGGTTTTCCAGAAATACGGAGAGCTGGCGGACGGCCATGTTCATTCCTCCTTCTGCGCCTGCCCCAGGGCAAAGGCGCGCCGGTTCATTTCCAGGAATTTGGCGGGCACCTGCTTTTCCAGGGCGGCCTGCCAGGCAGTTTCGGGCAAATCCATGCGCGCGGCAAGCACGCCCATGAGCACCATATTCACCGCCTTGGCGCTGCCGGCCTCGTTGGCCAGGCGCAACGCGTCCAGCGAAACGACGTTCGCCCGCTGGGCAAGTTTTTCCACAATGTTTTCAGGGTAAGCCGCCGCGCCGGTGATGACCGGCATGGGCAGCGTCTCGTGGGTATTTGTAATAATCAATCCCGTGGATTTCAGCCAGGGCAGATAGCGCGCCGCCTCCAGCGGCTCGAAAGCCAGCATGTAGTCTGCCCCGCCCAAATCCACAATGGGCGAATGCACCTCGCTGCCATAGCGCACATAGGTGACCACGCTGCCGCCGCGTTGCGACATGCCGTGGACTTCGCTGACTTTCACGTCGTAACCAAGCGAAACCAGCGCCTGGCCCAGCACCTTGGAGGCAAGCAGCGTGCCCTGCCCGCCGACGCCGACAATCATAACGGATGTGGTGTTCATGCCTCGCCCTCCTCAATGGCCCCGAAGCCGCAGGTCTGCACGCACAGGCCGCAGCCCACGCACTGCGTATCGTCCACCCATACCTTGCGCTCCGCAAAGCGCAGCGCCGGACAGCCCAGCTTCATGCAGGCGCGGCAGCCGCGGCACTTTTCCGGGTCGATGCGCACGGGTTTTTTGTGGCGCACGTATTTGAGCAGCGCGCAGGGCCGGCGGGAAATGACCACCGAAGGCGCGTCCTTTTTCAGCTCCTCGCGCAAAACGCGGGTCATCTCCGCCAAATCGCCAGGGTCGGCCACGCGGATGTTTTCCGGAGCCACGCCAGCCGCCTCGCACAGTTTTTCAATGGAGATTTTCGGCGCGGGTACGTTTTTCAGCGTCATGCCCGTGGTGGGGTTCTGCTGATGGCCCGTCATGCCGGTGATGGCGTTGTCCAGCACAATGACCGTGGAAACGCCCAGGTTGTACACGGTGTTGACCAGCCCGGTAATGCCCGAATGGATAAAGGTGGAATCGCCCAGCACGGCGACGCTTTTCTTCGCCTCTTCGGGGCGGATGGCCGTATAGCCATGCAGCATATTGAACGAAGCGCCCATACACAGCGTGGTGTCCATAGCGCTCAGCGGCGCGACCGCGCCCAGCGTATAGCAGCCGATGTCGCCAAACACCGTCAGCTTCAGCCGCGAAAGCACCGCAAACAGCCCCCGGTGCGGGCAGCCGGCGCACATCACCGGCGGACGGCCGGGCAGGTTTTCGCCCAGCGTCTTGGTGGGCGGCAGCGAAGCGCCCATGGCCTTGCGCACGCGGTATTGCGAAAGTTCGCCCAAAAGCCCGGTGCGGTCCTTGCCGCCGGCGAGCGCGACGCCTGCGGCGCGCAGAGCGGTTTCGATGAAGGGGTCAAGTTCCTCAATGACATACAGCCGGTCCACCTTGGCGGCGAAAGCGCGAAGGCGCTGAACCGGCAGGGGATAAACCATGCCGATTTTGAACACGCTGGCTTGCGGGAAAGCCTCGCGCACGTATTGGTAAGCCGCGCCGGAAGCGACGAAACCGACGCTGGAATCGCGCATTTCCTCGCGGTTAAAATCGCAGGTTTCGGCCAGGGCGCGGAGTTTCTCCATGCGCTCTTCCACAACCACGTGGCGCTTGACGGCCACGGCGGGCATGGCCACATATTTTTGCACGTCCTTGGCATAGGGGCGCAGGGGCGGCTCCACGCGCGGGGAAGTTTCCACCAAACTCTGCGAATGGGCGATGCGCGTTACCGTGCGCAGCATAACGGGCGTATCGTAGGTTTCCGAAAGTTCGAAGGCGCGCTTGGCAAAATCCAGACATTCGGCGGAATCCGCCGGTTCCAGCATGGGCAGTTTGGCGGCCTCGGCGTAATGGCGGGAATCCTGTTCATTCTGCGAAGAATGGATCGCCGGATCGTCCGCCACGCAAACGACCAGCCCGGCGTTTACGCCGATATAGGAAGCGGTAAACAGCGGATCCGCAGCCACGTTGAGGCCCACATGCTTCATGGCGGTGAAGCTGCGCGCCCCGGCCAGAGACGCTCCCACGGCGCTTTCCAAGGCCACTTTTTCATTGGCGGCCCATTCGGCGTAAATTTCGTCGTAATCTGCGGCCACCTCGGTGATTTCGGTGGAAGGCGTACCCGGATAAGAGGAAACGAAGCGGCACCCTGCCTCGTACAGGCCGCGCGCCACGGCGGCGTTTCCAAGCATCAGTTCTTTCATAGCGACCTCTCCTGTTTCAGACTGCCGCAAGGGGCGGCGGGGTTTACGCGCTCAGCGTGTGTTTGAAAGGGGAAAATGCGCAATTCCGAGGGAATTTTCCGCCAGTTCCAGCGGAGAATTCGCTGCGCCATAATGGCGCAAAAGACGCCGAAATTGCCTTCAAGGATGTTTCAAACACGCTCTAACGCATGTCTCGCAAATCGACGATGCGCTTGGCCTTTCCGCCGGCGAAGCGCTCGATGGTCTTGGGCCCGACGAGTTTTACCTTTGCGTCTATGCCCAGCACCACCCGCAACTTGGCGCGTATATTGGCGGTGAGTTCTTCCAGGGCGGCGAAGCTGTCCAGCAAGGACGCGTCCACCAGTTCCACCTGCACCTCAAGCGTATCGTGATAGCCCTCGCGGCGGATGTAGAGCATATAGTGCGGGCTGATTTGCGGAATTTGCATAATCACCGATTCGATCTGGCTGGGGAACACGTTTACGCCGCGGATTTTGAGCATGTCGTCGGAACGGCCCATGACCTTTTCCATGCGCGCGTGCGTGCGGCCGCATTTGCACGGCTCGGTGGTGATCCTGGTCAAATCGCGCGTGCGGTAGCGCAAAAGGGGCATGGCCTCCTTGGTCAGGGTGGTGACGATCAATTCGCCCGTCTCGCCCTCGTCTTTCGGCTCCAGCGTTTCAGGATCGACAATTTCCGGCAGGAAGTGATCCTCGGCAAAATGCAGGCCGCAGCGGTACTCGCATTCGCCGCTCACACCCGGGCCGATCAGCTCGGACATGCCGTAATTGTCCGTGGCAAACAGGCCGAGGCGTTTTTCGATTTTGGCGCGCAATTCGGTGGTGCAGCCCTCGGAGCCGAACAGACCGATGCGCAGCTTGAAATCCTCCGGCCCATAGCCCAGTTCCGCCGCCAGCTCTCCCAGATACATGGCGTAGGTGGGGGTGGCGATGAGCGTGGTGACGCCGAAATCCTTCATCAGCATAAGTTGCTTTTCCGAATTTCCCGACGAAGCCGGCACCACTGCCGCGCCCACGCGCTCCAGGCCGTAGTGCAGCCCCAGCGCGCCGGTAAAGAGACCGTAGCCAAAGCTGATCTGGGCGATATCCGATTCGTTCACGCCCGCGGCGCAGATGATGCGCGCCATCACGCCGGACCACATCTCCAGGTCGTTTTTCGTATATCCCACCACCGTGGGTTTGCCCGTCGTGCCGGAAGAGGCGTGGATGCGCACCACCTTTTCCCGGGGCACGGCAAACAGGCCGAAGGGATAGTTGTCGCGCAAATCCGCCTTGGTGGTGGGCGGAATCAGGCGGATATCCTTCAGCGTGCGAATATCCTCGGGACGCAGGCCGATGGCGTTGAAGCGGTCGTGATAAAAAGGCACGTTTTCATAGCAGTAACGGACGATATGCCGCAGCCGCTCGAGTTTGAGCGCTTCCAGTTCCCGGCGCGGCATTGTTTCCGCCTGCGGGTCGAACATCACAAAGCATCGCCCCCAGCGAAAAGTAAATCTTTTTATAGTATAGAATAGCACGAAAACGCGCGCGATGCAACCACGCGCGCGAAAAAAGCCGGCTAAGCGCGAAAAAACGCCGCCGGCAAATTTTGACGTGCAATGCGCCGGAGACAAATTGCGCGGCGCGTTGGGCGTGCTGCGCGCCCAAGCGCTTCTTCCACGCCGGGTTGGGCATGCCGCCCCGGCTCCGCTTCCATGGACGCGCCCTGCGGGCCGCGCAAAAGCGCTTCGGCCGCATCGCTTCCATCCGGAGCCCTTGCCCGCGCAATCAAAGGTCCG
>CAJFUU010000122.1 GCA_904420265.1 uncultured Clostridia bacterium | reverse complement strand
TGGCGATGTAATGTGGAGGATTTTTTTAAGGGCTGGGGCGATAGGTGAAGTCTGTGCGAGTGTCGGGGGATGAAGGCTGCATGCGGAGCGGATATTTTTTTGAATGAACCAAGCGCGTGGCTTGGCCTTGCGAGCATTGCCAGTTTGGCAGTGCAGTGCGGCGGGGTTTTTTTAATTCGTAAAACCACGATAGCACGCTTTTGGAGGTGACAGGGACAACAGAAAAAGTCTGCGCGAGTATCGTGAAAGGGAAATGTCGGCGGAATAGATGCTTTTCGAAATAAACCACGATGGCGCGCTTTGGAAGGCGTCAGGACAACAGACGAAGTTCGTATGAACGCCGCTGGGAACGCCGCATGCGAAGCGGATAGTTTTTCGAAATAAACCACGCGCATGGTTCGGCCTTACAAGTATTGTAGTTTGGCGGTGCAGTGCGGCGGCGGGGTTGCTTAATTCATAAAACCACGATGGCGCGCCTTGGAAAGCGTCAGAGCGGGAGGCGAAGTTCGCGTGAACGCTGTTAGGGAAGCTGGTGGCGGAGCGGATAGTTTTTCGAAACGAACCAGCGCGCGGCTCGGACTCACAAGTATTGTGGTTTGGCGGTGCAGTGCGGCGGCGGGGTTGCTTAATTCAAAAACCACGATGGCGCGCTTTGGAAAGCGTCAGGGCGGGAGGCGAAGTTCGCATATGCGCCGTAGAAGGTAGCTGCCGGCGACGGGATGGATAATCTTTCAAATATCCGCGCAAGCGCCGCTGGAGATGCCGCAGGTGGAGCAGATGTTTTCCGAACGAACCGGATGGTGGCGCTGTCTCGCAGGTTTAAGGATTTGACATCGCAGCACAGCGGGATTTCACAATTCAAAAACCACGACGGGCACGCTTTGGAAGCCGTCAGGGTTAATAGGAGAAGCCCGCGTGAATGCCGTTGGGGACGCCGCATGCGGAGCGGATGTTTTTTCGAATGAACCAAGCGCATGACGCTGCCTCGCTGGCATGCCGGTTTGGCGGCGTATTGTAGAGAGATTTTTAAGCCATGGAACCCGGCGCGCTGAGAAGAATGCGGACATTTCCCGAGAAAGACGGGGAAGCCAGGAAGTTATATTTGACAAATGGTGGAGCGTTGCATTTAAGATGTGCAGGCTGGCTTGGGCCGGGCGAGGCGCAGGCAGACCACCGGTTTTCAGGTCAGCCGGCTGCAAGCGCGCCTTTCTGAAAACGCCGCGCCTGCAGGGTGCCGCATAGCCGCGTTTCCAAAAAATACCAGAACCGGCGGGCAAACCGCCGGTTCTGCATTGTGCATTGCAATTTTTTCGCTCCGCGCTTATGTGAGGCTCTTTCCGCTGATTTCGCGCAAAATGGCGTTCAAAAGCGTCACCGTCGCCGGGATGCCGCCCTTTTTGCCGCGGGCGATGATGGAGGCCAGATCGCTGTCCAGCAGGCGCTCCTTGAGTTGCACGGCGCTGGCGAAGCCGCTGGGGGCGGCCAATACGCACACGTCCGACATCGGCTCGTGCATACGCCGCTGGATCAGGCGGCTGATGGCTGCGGGCGCGCTGCCTACCACCATCAGCTTGGGGCCGGATACGGCCAAGCCGTAATCCACGGCCACTTCCGCGCGGGTTACGCGGCGCTGCTCGGCCAGCATTACTACCTGAGGGTCATCAATAAAGCACAAAACTTTCGCGCCTTTGTTGCCCAACAGATCAACGCCAATGTCGTTTGCCACCAGCGTCGTGTCGGTGATAATAGAGCCGCCCATATCAATCAGGCGTTTGATGTGCGTGAGCGCGGTGGGGCTGAAATAAATACTCTGCGCGAGGGACAGATCGCCCGTTTCCTGCTCGACCGCAGCCAAAATGTTGGCCATTTCCTGATTGAGATACGGGATGCCGGCGCGATGCCTGCCGTCCGCCTGCATCTTTCGAATCAACACAAACACTCCTGTCGAAAAAAATCCAATCTTTTCAATAAGATTCTATAAAAAATATATCTCTTAGACGCCCAAAAGTCAAGGGCGGTTCCCCATTCATTCGTGTTAAATATTTTTCGCACGAAAAAGTAACTATATCATAATAAATTTGCCGTAGAGCACAACTCTACGGCAAGAGAAAAGGATTTTGTCAGGCGATTCGCACGGCCAAAGCCTCGCCCTCCGGGTACACTTCCAGTGTGCTCCCTTCGGGAATATCCTCGGCGATAAGCACCCTCGCCACCGGCGTTTCCACCGCGCGTTGGATAAAGCGCTTGAGCGGACGCGCGCCGTAAATGGGATCGTAGCCATTTTCGACCACATAGTCCCGGGCCGCGTCGGTGAGCCGCACGGTTATGCCGCGCTCGGCCAGACGGCGGTTGAGGTCGTCAAGCGTCAAGCCGGCGATTTGCTCAATCTGCGTCCTGCTCAACGGCGTATAGAACACAATTTCGTCCAGACGGTTGAGGAACTCGGGCCGGAACTGGCGCTTGAGCAGGCCGTTCACTTCTTCGCGGGCCGCGTCGGAGAGTTTGCCGTCCGCGCCGATGCCGTCGAGGATGATGTTGCTGCCCAAATTCGAGGTCAGGATGATGATGGTGTTTTTGAAGTCCACCGTCCTGCCCTGCGAATCGGTAATGCGGCCGTCATCGAGCACCTGCAGGAGGATGTTGAACACGTCCGGGTGCGCCTTTTCCACCTCGTCAAAGAGGATGACGCTGTACGGCTTGCGGCGCACAGCCTCTGTAAGCTGGCCGCCCTCTTCGTAGCCCACATATCCCGGAGGTGCGCCGACCAGACGCGACACGGAGTGCTTCTCCATGTACTCGGTCATGTCGATGCGCACCAGGTTCTTTTCATCGTCAAACAGCGCCTGTGCCAGCGTCTTGGCAAGCTCGGTTTTGCCCACGCCCGTGGGGCCGAGGAACAGGAACGAGCCGATGGGCCGGTTCGGGTCCTGTATGCCGGCGCGGGAGCGTAGGATTGCCTCGGAGACCTTCTCCACGGCCTCGTCCTGGCCGACCACGCGCTGGTGCAGTATGCTCGGCAGCCGGAGCAGCTTTTCGCGCTCGCCCTCCACCAGCTTGGAAACGGGAATGCCCGTCCAGCGGGAGACGATGCGGGCGATTTCCTCGTCGGTCACCTTGTCGCGCAGAAGCTTGTTTTTACCCTGCGCCGCCTCGGCTTTTTTCTCTTCGGCTTCCAGCTCCTTTTGCAGTTGCGGCAGGCGGCCGTACTGCAATTCTGCGGCCTTGTTCAGATCGTACTCGCGCTGGGCGAGTTCAATATCGGCGTTGACTTTCTCAATTTCCTCGCGCAACTTCTGCACTTTGCCAATGTCCTGCTTCTCCAGTTCCCACTTGGCCTTCATTTCCTTGAAGTTGTCGCGCAGGTTGGCCAGTTCTTCCTGTACCTTGGCCAGTTTTTCCTTGGAACGCGTCTCGGTATCCTTGGAAAGCGCCGCTTCCTCGATTTCCTTTTCGATAATCTCGCGGGCGATGTCGTCCATTTCCTGCGGCATGGAGTCGATTTCCGTGCGGATCATGGCGCAGGCCTCGTCCACCAGGTCGATGGCCTTGTCCGGCAGGAAGCGGTCGGAGATGTAGCGGTCCGAAAGTTTTGCCGCGGCAATCAGTGCCTGGTCGGTGATTTTCACCCCGTGGAACACCTCGTAGCGCTCCTTCAGGCCGCGCAGGATGGCCACGGTATCCTCCACCGTCGGTTCGTTGACCATGACCGGCTGGAAACGACGTTCCAGGGCCGGGTCTTTTTCGACGTATTTACGGTACT
>CAJFUU010000121.1 GCA_904420265.1 uncultured Clostridia bacterium | reverse complement strand
CTTCGCGCAAGCATCTTCCCTCTTTCGATGGAAAATACTCGCTCTCTCTTCCTTCTCTGTATCGTTTTCAAGGTTCGCTCGCCGCCCTCCCTCGCTTCGCCCCTCCGGGAACTTTCGCCCCCCTTCGGAACGCGCTCGTTTCAAGCGGCAGTAGCTATTATATCAAATCTCAACCCCTGTGTCAAGTACTTTTTTAGGTTTTCTTTTTGTAAACTGCATATCCATCGCCGGCAATGCATAGCATCAGCGGAGGGGGTATGTCCATGCGCCGGGCGGTTTCCATATTGTGCGTGCTGATTCTGATTCCGCTTTTGCTGCTTTTCTTGCAAATCCGTGCCGAACTTCCCACCGAAACCGCGCCGCTGGTGCAGGAAAAGTACGATTCCTGGGCGGGCGTTCTGCGCCTATGGGTATATGAGGGATGGGCCGCAAACGCCACAACCTGGCTCAACCGCGCGTCCTCTTCCTTTGAAGCCGCGCATGACGGCGTATACATAGAAACGCGCAAGGTAGACGCGGCGGCGCTGCGCGACTTTCTCACCAGCGGCGTCAACCCGCCGGACATGGTTCTCTTTCCGCCCGGCCTGCTGGAAAATGCCGATGGCCTTATGGCGCTGGGCGGCCTGCCGCAACTGCGCGACGGGCTGGCCTCATGCGCAGACGGCTACGCGGCGCCCGTATTGATGGGCGCCTACGCCTGGGCCTACAACCGCCAAGCGCTGGGCGAGCTGCCCACAGAGGCGGACGTTTTGATCTGTGCGCCTGCGACGGATTTTTCCAGCCCGCCGGCGGCGCTGATGTTGCTGCTCACTGCCGAGCAGGGCGCGGAAGTCGAATTGGAAACGCCCGGCGTGGATCTCGGCCTGCCGGTACTGGCGCAGGCGCGCCTGTCCGCAACGCCCATATCGCAGGAAGCCTACGCAGCCTTTACGCGCGGCGAAGCCGACGCCCTGCCTGTCACGCAGGCGGAGGTACGGCGACTAACGGCATTGTCGGAAGCGGGCCGCGGCCCGGACTGGAGCGCCGCCGCTGCGGGTGAAGCCATGCTTGCCGACCAGCTTCTCCTGCTGGGCATTGTGGACTGGCCGCGCGCGGACATCGCTGAGCGCCAGGAACTTTGCCTTTCTTTCCTGATGCACCTGCTCAGCGAACAGACGCAGGCCGCTCTGGCCGTCTCGGGCGCGCTGCCAGTGCTGGAAGGCGTGTCCATTTATGCCGGAAAGGCAGGCTACGAGGCGTTGGAAGCTGCGGCCAATTTGCCGCTTCTGGTGCCGCCCGCCTTCGGTACGGACTGGCGCGAAGCGCTGGAAGCAATAACGGACGCCTTCCTCGCGGGCGCAATTACCTCCGGCGAGGGCCTTGAACGCCTGCAAGCGTCGCTCGGCCCCACAGGGTAACGCTTTAACATCCCCCGAGGCGGCCAATCCTCCGCTCCCCGCGTTTTCCGGGCCGCGACTGTTCAAGCGCGCTTTTCCCGCGCCGCATGCTTGCTGATCTGCTCGCCCCGGGTATTTTATATCCGTCATTTTCTTAGGCCATGAACGCCGGCTTCCTTCTTCGGCCAGCGGCGGCTGGTTCCCAATTTCCCCGGTGGCGCGCCTGCTTCCGCTCCGCAGGCGCTGGATGCGCAGGAGGCTTTTCCGTGATATGCCTGTGCGGCGCGCCCTCGCCCGACCGTCCGCGCAAAAATTCCTTCCTTATATAAAAAGGAATGTATATAAAGTTTTCTCGCCGCATCTCTCTTCATGCTCGTTCTGCAACAATCTGGCGAAGCGGAAAAGGGCAAACCGGCAAATCAGGAAAACGCGGCCCGCTTCCACGCCACGAGGCTTCTTTGGATAAACGTTCCGCCTGTCGCATGCATCCGTCCAAGCTGCGCTTCGAAAAAGTGGCCTTTCCCGCCATGGCGCCTTGCATTTTGATAAAGGCAGGCGCATGTCCGCATGCAAAACTTTCTCCATCAAGCGGCCTGTCGCCCGAACGCCCTTGCGCCTTCCCCCGCCCCGTGCTGTTTTGAAATCCACCGGGGGCATGGGTACAGGTTCAAGCTGTTCCCTTGAAAAGAGTGCCGGCATTGGAACACCCTTCGCAGGGCTCTGCCTTTCGGCGGCGCGCTTCATGTCAATGCGCGTGCAGGGCGGCGTCACAATCCGATATACTCTGTACTTGTCCATAAAACGGCGTCTATCCGTTGTACATCTCAATCTCGCTTTCATAATATTGTTCCTGAAAACGAACCGCTTCTGAAATTTCCTTTTGTGTGAAATTCCATTCTTCAGGTGCGGCAACAAGTTTATCTTCCACATCGTTATGGCGGTGAACGATTCCAATAATGCGCGCCGTGTATTTTTCGACCGGAACCCCTACGCCAAGCAAATACACGCCGAGCCCCTTCCCATCTTCGCCGGATGCGTTCGGTATGTAGCCGCAGTTCATTGGGTAGGCGAGGCCGGGGCGGTCAGGGCGCATGCTTCCAATGGGTCTGTCTATTTTTATATTTACTGTTTTTCCGAGACAGGATTTTGCAAGCGCTTTTCTCAAAGTATAGACGATAAAATCGTGCTTCCCCTTGAGATACTTTTCCCTGCCGCTATCGGCGGGCACTTCTTTGGCAAGGGATAGCTTCAGATTTTCATACGCTTTTGCAGCCGAAGGCGTGCTGTTAAGATAATCCCTGAAGTTTATGTAGTTTATCCACTCCATACTGTTTGCAAGGACAACGTGAATGAAATGCGTTTGCAAATCCCCCGTACTTTCATAAAAACTGCCCGATGCAAACAACAGCTGTCCTTCAATATTTGCCTTGGGCCTATAATGGAAACCGCCGGCTTTGAGTTCTTTTTCAAAGGCAAGAATATCCTCAAAACCGTCTACTGCAACCGCAATATCAATGATGGGCTTTGCCTTTATCGAAGGGATGGAGGTACTGCCCACGTGCTGAATATCTTCAATAACATCGCCCAGGATGGCCTTCAACCGGAAAATTGTATTTTGCGCTTCAATTTCCCATTCCTTTTCATGTTCACACAGTCTCACCGCTCCCCGCTTTAATCCAATCATTCCCGACCCTCCCCACGGCAATTAAGTTCATGGAAGCGCGCGATTAATTCCCGGCCGTCGCGTCAATCAAGCGCATCCGTCACTCGAAGGCGGCATCATGCCCTCGCAGCGCTCAATTCCAACGCGCGTTGCCGTTGCATAAGCCCCGTTCGCCGCCGCCTTTCCGGGGTCCCATCGCCGGAATATAAAATGGACTTTTAGGCGCAATCCATCGATGTGACGGTGTTTCTTCAAAATCTCCCGCCCTGCGGCGTCAAACGGCGTTTTGCCTTTTCGCCATTTCTGGGCCTTGGCCAAAGCGCGCATGATGCAACCCGCGGCAAAAGGTGCGTTCACCCCATTGCAGGATTTGCGAGCGTTTTTCAACCGACCGCGCTTTTGCAACAAACCGTTCCGGCGAACTTAAAAACCAAAGGGAGGCGCCTCTTTGCAAAGCGCCTCCCTTCGCCCGGTTCTTTGGATTGAACCCTCAGTAGAACAGGTTGAAGCGGACGAACAGCGTCGCGGCCAGCGAGCTGACGAGCGAAACCACGGTGATCTGGGTGTTGATGGACGGGCCCGCGGTATCCTT
>CAJFUU010000120.1 GCA_904420265.1 uncultured Clostridia bacterium | reverse complement strand
TCGTCAAAGAGGCAAGCAAACCAGCCGTGCGCTGGCTGCGCAGCGCTGTTTGCGCGCGCGGCAGCGTGGCGAAACGGGACAAGCCCCTGCTTGCGGAGACGCTTGGTTTCCCCCTCCCCCAGAAGTATTGCCAGTGGTAACGGGGCGCTGTACCCAAGAGCGCTGCATTGTCACGGCAATGCGATGCGAGGCGTCGTCTGCCGGAAATGCCGCGGCGGGAGGGGACGCCGTTCCCGCCGCGAAGGGTCGCTGCTTAGCGCTTTAAGCAGACGATCAGGTTGCCGCACTCGTCGATGGAGAGTTGCACAGTGGCTCGCTCACAGGGGTTGAAGGGGTTGACCACGCACACCGGCGGCGCGGCGGGCACGCCGTGGGGCGCGCAGGCCGGCGCGCAACCGCAGGGCTGCGGCGGGCGCGGAGGCTCGCACGGCTTGGGCGGCCTGGGCGGTCTGCAGCCACAGGGCTTCTGGGAAAACAGGGGCATACGTACCATCGGTTCATCCGGTGCGCAGGCGCCCGGGTAGAAGGGCGTTCTGTTATGCATAGGGAGACATCCTTTCCCGACACATCGTGTCGCAGAGATGAAAGACCGGTTTTCGGTCATTTTCATCCTATGCCGCTTGCCGCAAAGCGGTTTGCGCGCAAAATGGCTATACTATAACGAAAGAGGGAGGAATTGTATGCGGCGCAAAGTGCGCGCGGAAGCGCTCAATTCGCTGCTCATTGTCGCCGGGCTTTTGCTGGCGACGCTGGGCTACCGGCTGTATCTGATTCCCAACAATGTCGCCCCTGGCGGCTTTACGGGCATCGGGCAAATTGTCAACCATCTGGCCCCCGCCATCGGCGTGGGCATGGTAAATCTGATCCTCAATGTGCCTCTGTTTTTGCTTTCTCTGCGTTCGATGGGGGTTGGCTTTGGGGTGCGTTCTTTGATTGGCTCGGCGGGCCTTTCGCTGCTGCTGGACTATCTGCCCGTGCCGGCCATGACCGACGATTTGCTGCTCTCGGCCATTTTTGGCGGCGCGCTGTGCGGGGCGGGCTTCGGCTTGATTTTGCGGGGCCATGCCACCACAGGGGGATCGGATATGCTCGCCGCGCTTTTGCACCGCCGTTTTCCGGCGCTGAAGGTGAGCGTCTGCCTCTTTTCCGTAGACACATTGGTGGTGGTCGCTTCCGGGTTTGTATTTGACGCCTCGGCGGCGATGTACGCGCTCATCAGCGTCTTTGTGATGAATGTGGTGATGGACCAGGTGTTGGAAGGGCCGGGCCTGGCGCGTTCGCACTTTATTATTACCACCCATGGGGAGGAAATTGCCGCGCGCGTGATGAAAGAGCTCGACCGCGGCGTGACCGCCATCAACGCCACGGGCATGTACAGCGGCGAGGGCCGCACGGTGCTGCTGTGCGTGGTCAGCCGTCTGGAAGCCGTGCGCCTGCGCACAATCGTGTTTTCCGTGGACGACCGGGCCTTTGTGATTGCCAACAATGTTCACGAAGTGCTCGGCGAAGGCTTCAAGCGCCTGGGCAAATAGGGCTTTACCTTTGGAGAAAAACTTGGACGTTTTGATGGCAAAGCGGCCAAAACGGCGCGGATGTGTTATAATCAAAGCAAACGAAAAACGGGAGGTATGGCGATGCTCAGAAAGATGTTGGCCGGCTTGCTGGCGCTCACGCTGCTTTTGGTTCCCGCAGCGTTGGGCGAAAGCGACCAAATTGCCGAACTGGAGGCGCGCATTGCCGAACTGGAGGCGCGCATTGCCGAACTGGAGGCGGAAAACGACGAACTGCGAAACCTGCTTTCGCAGGAAGAGAGCGCCCGTCTGGTCGCCGCCCGCTTCAACGGCGGCGTAATCACCGTGAGCGAAGCCTCGGCGGAGTACGATTCCCGCGCCTATTATTACGAAATGCTGGATCTTAACCCTGACGATTACGAAGAACTTATCAAGGAAGAGGTCCTTCGCGACCTCACGGAGGACGCCATTTTGCGCCTCAAAGCGCAGGAATTGGGCGTTTACGAGCCAAGCGCCGAGGAAGCGGCCGAGATTCGTCAGCGCGCGCAGGAAAGTTTGGACGAAATGATCGACTATTACCTGCCTTATCAGGCCGACCCTGAACTGAGCGACGAGGAAAACCGCGCCGCCGTCACGCAATTTCTGGCCGACGAGGGCACTACGCTGGAAAGCCTGGAAGAGAGCCTAAGCGCCCAGGGGTGGCGCGACCGTCTGTTTGCTTCCGTAACTGCGGAACTTTCGTTTTCCGATGAAGAGATGCGCCAGTATTACCAGGAGGCCTGCGCCACGGCGGAAATGAACTACACCGCGGACCCGCAAAGCTATGAAAGCGACCGCCTCAATGGCGAGAGCGTTTTGTGGAACCCGGAAGGCTATCGCTATGTCAAGCGTTTGCTGATTGCCTTTGACGACGAGAACGCCGCGCGTATGGACGAGCTGACCGCGCTTCTGGAGAGCACCAGCGATCAAACCGTCGTAAGCGAGGCCCTGGCGGAGATGGATCAAATCTACGACACGCTGGATTCCATTGTAGAAGAAGTGCTCGGGCGCATCATGGCCGGGGACGACTTTGATCTCCTCATCGACGAATATGGCGCCGATCCATACATGACTTCCGGCGTCGGCCGCGAGGGGGGCTATTGCGTCAGCGCCATCAGCACGCTGCTGGATTCGGAACTGGTGAACACGGCCATGGCGCTGGGACAGCCGGGCGACGTGTCCGAGCCTGTGGAATGCGCCGACGGCATATATATTCTGCGCTACGAGAGTGACATCGAGCCCGGCCCGGTGGACTATGAAACCTTTATGGCCGACGAGGGCATGCGCGAACTCGTGGAAGAAAACATCCGCAGCGAGTATTACAACACCGTTGTTGAACAGTGGATTGCCGAAGCAGATGTGGAATACTTTCCCGAAAACTTCTAAAAACCGACATTCGCCGCATGGCCGCCGCCATGCGGCTTTGACTCTGGAGGAACCTATGGACGCTCGTGAGGCAAACATCCGCCGCTGGTTTGCGATGTGGCTTGAAAAGCGCGATACGGGAATTGACGAACTGTTTTCCCCGGAGGCGCTTTACATCGAAAGCTGGGGGCCGCAATACCGGGGCGTGGAAAAGATTCGCCACTGGTTTGAAGAGTGGAACACGCGCGGCAGCGTGCTGGCGTGGGATATTCACGGCTTTTTCCACAGAGATGACGCAACCGTGGTCCAGTGGTATTTTCGCAATGCCATGAACGACGGCCGCGTCGAAGTATTCGACGGCATGTCGCTTGTCGTCTGGGCGGAGGATGGCCGTATCTGTCTGTTGCAGGAATTTGGCTGCAATTTGGACCGTTACGACCCCTACGCGGAAGGCGGCGCGCCCCATTTTCGCGGGGAAGCGCCACGGTGGTTTTAGAAAAGGCCTGCGTTTCGGACGGCCGCAGGCTCCTTTTGCGCTGGATTGAAGGCGTCGCGCGGATTTCTGAAACGGCATGGCTTTTGAAAACATGCCGTTATTCGCGCCGCCCAGTTGCTGTGGCTAAGACGCGCGGAGGCCAATCCTGGAGACAGAGCGCGAGCGGACAATATGCTTTTCGAGGCGCTTTGAAAGAAAAGAGAGCGCGGCTGGAGCGCACGCCCTTCAGGCTGCGCAGGAGCCTTTGATGAGCCGCTGCTTTGCTGCCCATTTGTGTACGCGTTTCGCCCGGTTCACTTCATGCCCTTGCTTGGCTGGTGCGGCACGCACATACCTGCCGGATCGCCTGCGGGAGAGGCAGCAAGCGACATGCTTTGAATGGCCTTGAAAGCGAAGAGGAAAAACGGCATGTCTGGCGGAGCGCAAATTCCTTCGGATTGTGCAGAAGCCTTTGATAAACCTCTGTTTTGTCGCCCGTTCGCGTATGCGTTTTGCAGATTCACGCCATGCCCCTGCCTGGCTGGTGCGGCACGCACATACCTGCCGGATCGCCTGCGGGAGAGGCAGCAAGCGATGTACTTTGGTTGGTTTTGAAAGCGAAACAGGGGAAACGACTCGGCTGGCGGGGCGCGCATTCATTTGCGTTGTGCAGAAGCCTTTGATAAACTTCTGTTTTGCCGCTCGCTCGCGTATGTGTTTTGCAGATTTACGCCATGCCCTTGCCTGGCTAGTGCGGCACGCACACACCTGCGCGGACTGCCGCGGGGAGATAGCAGGCAACGTGCTTTGAATGGCCTTGAAAGCGAAGAGGAAAAACGGCATGGCTGGCGGAGCGCACATCCTTCAGGCTGCCAGGGGGGATACTCCATTGTTTTGCCGCCCATTTGCGCATGCGCAGGAATCCCAGCGGGAGCATCGCGCGCCTATATCTGGCCCATCCGCACCGATACAGACGTTCCCGGAGCGCACCGTCGCCAAATCTATAGTGGCCCCGAGCCTGCACCGGCGCTTTGTCTGGCGCATGCTGCGCTCCGCTTGTTGCCGTGGCATCTATAGATAGTCTGTGAAGACCGTCCGCAGGGGCGTGGAAGGACAATCATTCTCTGTACGCTTTGAATAAAGCGCAGGAAACGACCGGGCCAGCGAGCATGCGCGCCCATTTGAGCCTACACAGGCATTTTGATAGCCAGCAAGCACAGACATTTGCTTTGCGGCTTGCTCGCACCGATACAGACGTTCCCGGAGCGCGCTGTCGCCAAAGCTATAGTGGCTCCGAGCCTGCACCGGCGCTTTGTCCGCGCGCCCAGCCCGGTTATCGCGACATGCGCGCATGTCTGTGGGAATGTTGGATGATTCGCTCTGACAAAAGGAGGAAAAACAAAATGGACATCGAATGCCTGGCACAGCGCTTTTCCATCTGCAAAGTGGAGGATTATTCCGCGTTTCGCCCCAGGGGCGGTTGCTGGTTCATTGCCGGGACGGATGCGGAACGTTCCCTGGTATGCGAGGAGGGGGATGTGCCCGCAAACGCGCTGGAGCGGAGCGACGGCTGGCGGGCCTTTCGCGTTGCCGGAGTGTTGGATTTTTCCCTGGTAGGGGTGCTCGCCAATCTCTCGGCGCTGCTGGCGCAAAGCGGCGTCGGCATCTTCGCCGTTTCCACGTACAATACGGACTATATACTCACCCGCGAAGGCGATTATACCCGGGCGCTCGAGGCGCTTGCGCGCGGCGGCCATCGCGTGCGTTGAGCGCGCACGAAGCGTTTTTTCTATGGCTGACCCTGCGCCGGGCGCTCAGGCTGTCAAACCCCATCAAGAAAGCGCGAAAGATTTGGAAACGCTTTCACGCCCTGATCGTACCCGACGGCGCGTGCGCCGGGGCGTTTTTTGCGTCGGGAAACCCCATTGCCCAGAGCGAAAATTGCAGAGAATGGCGAAGACGCAGAATCACAGGATACTGCGGTTTCGCCAAAGGCAAACTGCCACGGCTCAAATTGGAATTTTGAAGCGCGGCGTCCGGCGGGGAGATGCTTCCTGCCGGGCACTTTTTTGTTTTCCCTGTGCGGCCGTGCGCAAACTAATACACAAAAGCAATAGATACGCCATAATTGTCCTGTATAATAACAAAGTATACATGATATGGGGTGATCGGATTGCGACGAGTTGTCTCGCTCGTGCTCGTGTTTCTGCTGACCGCGCTGTGCGCCTCCGGCTTTGCGGAGGAATACGCCGAGGGCGCGCGTGGCGAAGAAATCGAGCAGATTCAGCAACAGCTTGCCGACCTGGGCTATCTTACGGGTACGGTGGACGGCATTTACGGCAAACAGACCACAACGGCGGTGCGCCTGTTTCAACAGCTCAACGGTTTGGAGCAGACCGGTACGGTAGACGCCGGTACCTATGCGGCGCTGTTTTCCGCGCAGGCCAAGCAGTTGCCCGAGGGGCTCGAGCGCGACGACGAAGGAGAGGAAGTCCAGGCGCTGCAACAGCGGCTGATTCAGCTTGGCTTTCTGGATGACGAGGCGGATGGCAAATACGGCAAAAACACCGAAAGCGCGGTAGAGGATTTTCAGGAACACCTCATTGCGCAGGGCGTGGAGAACGTGAGCGCCACGGGCGCGGCCACGCCCATTACGCAGGAGTACCTTTTTGACGAAACGCGTTCCACCTTCCTCAAGGAACTTTCCCTTGGCGATGAGGACGGCGAAGTGCGTCGCCTGGAGCGCCGCCTGCGCAACCTGGGCTATCTGGACGAGGAGCCGGACAGCGTGTTTGACGACTACACGCTCGCCGTGGTCAAGGCCTTCCAGAACGCCGAGGGCTTTTCCCCGACCGGCACGGCCGACCAGCAGACCGTGGATGCGCTCTTTTCCAGCGACGCCGTTGTGGCCGAGCGCTTTGTGGCGCACGATATTTATGTCGGCGACGCGAACGACGCCGTTGTGGCCGTGCAGGAAGCCATGGCGCAATATGGCATGCTGGGCGCGGTGATTGACGGCAAATATGGCTCGGATTTACAAACCGCTCTGGAGCGCTTTCACGCCTATCTGGTGGAAACCGGCAGCCCTTATGCCGAACACTTCGCCATGTATGACGGCGTGACCGCCGCCGCGCAGGATTTGTTGGCGACCGAGGACTTCTTCGTCTACCGAGAGGACGTGGAAACCGGCGCTTCCGAGGAAGAAGTGCTGCGCGTGCAGCGCCGGCTCTATTCGCTGTATTACATTTCCGAGGGCGTTATCGACGGCGCGGTCGGCGAGAAAACACGCGCCGCCATCAGGGAATTCCAGGCCAACAACCGCCTTGAGGAGACCGGCGTGGCGGACGAGGAAACCCAGCGCGCCCTGTTTTCCGACGATGCGATTGGCAAGTGGACAAAGTACAAGCTGCGCGTGAGCATCGACGACCAGCGCGTGTATGTCTACGCCCTCAATACCTTCGGGGAATACGAGCTGGATCAGACCTTCATCTGCTCCACGGGCCTTGGCAATTCCACGCCGCCGGGCATCTATACAACGTCTACCGAGCCGCTCAACCGCTGGCAATATTTCCAGAAGTACGAGTGCTGGGCGCAGTATTCCTTCCGCATCACCGGCAATATCTGGTTCCATTCCGTGCTATACAGCGCGCCCAATACCAGCACCCTGCGCTACGGTTCGGTTTCGGCCCTGGGGCGCAAGGCCTCGCACGGCTGCGTGCGCCTGCGCGTGGACGACGCCAAGTGGATATATGATAATTGCGATGCGGGCACGATCGTAGAGGTCTATTGATCCATTGCACAGAAAACCCTGAAACGGCTCTTTGCAGAAAGGCGGAGGGCCGTTTCTCTGTGCCGGCATCCTGCAAAGGTTCCCGCGGCGGTTTGGAAGGCGGCATCTTTTGCCGGTCAAAGCCCGTGGGCGGTTTTCGCGCCTTTGCGCGACGGCGTTGCCGCCGGCCTTCCGCGGGCAATCCTGCCAATTCAAGGTGTGCGCAAGCGCCGCCTGCGCAAAGCCCCGCTTTTCCAGGAAATGCTCTGATAAATAAAAGGGGAATATGGCTCTACGCCGCGCAGGTTGGCCCAAAGTCTACGCTGCGTGGGTGTTTTTGAAAGCGCGTATGCTGTATAATAAGGGCGGAAAGGGGGGAGAACCGGTGGACCAAATCCAGATCGGCAAATTCATTGCCGCAGCCAGAAAGGCGCAGAATCTCACCCAAAGGCAACTTGCCGAATCGCTGTCCATCAGCGACAAAACCGTTTCCAAATGGGAATGCGGAAAAGGGCTTCCGGAAGTTTCGCTTATGCTGCCGCTGTGCAAGGCGCTGGACATCACCGTCAACGACCTGCTTTCAGGGCAGAAGGTCTCCGAGGCGGACTATCAAAAGAAGGCGGAGGAAAACATGATGAATTTGATGCAGGAGAATGCGGAAAACAAGCGGAGGATGGCTATATCCATCGTCTGCGGCGCAATTACAATTATTGCGGTCTGCGCGCTTGTTGTAATCGCCGCGTATATTGAAATGCCTACGGTTGCGCGCGTGGCGGTGTTGATATTTGCAATTGCGACGGCGGCGGTGGGCGTGGGCGCGGCGGCAATACTCGAACAGAGAGCCGGCCACTATCAGTGCCCGTATTGCGGGACGCTCTTTGTTCCGACCATGCGGGAGTATATCAAGGGCTATCACACGTTTACGCGCAGGAGGCTGACCTGCCCCGAATGCGGCAAAACGGGCATGTGCAAGCATTGCGTTACACGGTAAAGCCTGGCTTGTATTTGAAAAATCCTTCAATGCGGTTTCAGCGCCTTTTGCGCCATGATGGTGCTGCGAATTCTTGATTTAGCGCCGCGAAGCCTGCGAATTCTTCGCGAAAATTGACGGGAAATCCCCTTGAAATTGCGGATTTTTTCCTTTTCAAAACACGCTCTGGGCAAAGGCAGGCACGCAAAAGCGGGCGACGGCAAGAGACCGTCGCCCCTTTTCATATGGCGCCCTCGCTTCGAACGGGGATTCCGGAGAGCCTATGACGATGAAGCGCGTTGACAAAAAACCTCTCCATGACAGATGGCAAAATGTCCCATACCCTTTGCAGCTACTTTTATTGGGAGCAGACAACCCGCGATAGAAGTTGCAAATCCTACTGGATTCCCTGCTTTCGAACCCGCGCCTTTTCTCGAGGGGTTCGAGCGCCATACCCTTTGCGGCTACTTTTTCATTGGGAACAGACAACCTGCGATGACGGCTGTAAACCCCGCCAGATTCCCTGCTTCCGGACCCGCGCCTTTTCTCAAAAGGTTCAAATGGGTCATGCCTTTTGCGGCTACTTTTATTGGGAGCAGACAACCCGCGATGACGGCTGCAACCCCCACCGGATTCCCTGCTTTCGGACCCGCGCCTTTTCTCGAGGGGTTCGAGCGCCATACCCTTTGCGGCTACTTTTCATTGGGAACAGACAACCCATAATGGCGGCTGCAAATCCCCGCCGGATTCCCTGCTTCCAGGCCTCAAATCGCCCTAAAAATAGTTTCCAAACGGTTTGCGTGCAATGCCCCCTTGGAGCGGGATTCTGGAGAATTTCTTATAGCTATGCCAGAATCGTCAAATCCTTTTCTAAAAAACGGGAGGCGTGCTGAAGAAAACCTGACGCAAAGGCCTGCGCTTGGCAGCATCCGGGGGAAAACTGGCGCATGTGCCGGAAGTTCAGCGCGCGCGAGCGTTGCCGGTATCAGGCCTTTACGGGGCCTTGTCAAACCACTGGACAGGCCGATGGTCATGACTCTATATAAGGCGCACATAAATCCAGCCTGAATTGGTCATTTATTGTACAAACTGACAGTGAAAAAGGGATTTTCGGACGGCCTCGCATCGCCTTTCTCCAATGGGTTCGAGAACGTCCTGCAGGCGCCTTTTTCGGATTGCGGTTGACAAAAGCAAGCGCCGGCGGGTTTGCCGCCGGCGCGATGGGTCTTGCCGTCTTGGAAAGTAAGTAACGTTGGGAAAAACTGGCCGTCGGGCCTGTCTCCCGGCCAATTCAGGGGTTCTGGGCGGGGCTTACCTGGATGGTAATGCTCTCGTTGACTTCGGGATTTTCGCGAGAGATGGCCGTGATGGTCACCTCGCCGCTGCCGACAGCTTCCACGACGCCATCGTTACGCACGGTAGCCACGCGGGGATCCGACGTCGTCCAAGTGACGCCTGGTTCGGCGATAAAGTCTGTACTACCGTCTCCGCCCAGCGCCGTGGCGGTCAATGTCAGCGTTTCGCCCACGGTCATGGTATCTTTGCCGCCCTCCAGCTTGATGCTTTCGACGTACTGGTACACGGTCACCGTACAGGAGGCGGAAACCATCTCGTTCCGCAACGGATACACCGTAACTGTGACCTTGCCGGGACCGACGGCCTTTACGGTGTCGCCCTCCATGGTCAGTACGCGCTGGTCGCGCTCCTTCACGTCGTGCCAGACAAAGCCCTGGAAATTCGCATAATCTGCCGGCAAGGGCTGCGGCTCAAAGGTGTAGGTGTCGCCCACGTACAGCGAGATTTCCGAAGGAACGTTGTCCACGCCTTCCATCGGATCGACCACATACACCGTGAACGTGCCGCGCACGCCGCTGCCGTCGGTAGAGTTGGCGGTAATCGTAGCAGAACCGGTTCTCAGGGCATGCACCAGGCAATACGGGCTGTTTGCATCCGTTACATTGAAGACACCTTGATCGCCATGGATTGCCACGACATTTGGATTGGACGAGCTCCAGTTAAACACCTGATGCGCGCCTGGGTCTTCGCCGGACTCTATGTCGTAGCCCTCCTCGAAGGCGACGGCGTACAGCTGCAGATAGGAGTCTACCGCAATCGTCGCCTGGCCGTCGATTTCCACGGGATTGAAGTCGTCGTCCAGGGCGATGATGCCAATGGACGCGGCCATCTTCGAAATCCGCACAGTACAGCCGGTGACCACGTTGGCGTCGTAGCGGGACTGCACAGACACGTAGGAAACGCCTGTTCCCTGGATGGTGCAGACGCCGTTTTCCACGGTGACGACGCTTTCATCGCTGCTCATCCACAGGAAATCTTCATAGTTCCTGAACGTAGCGTTGGACGGCGATACCGTCAGGCTCAATGTGAACTGCTGTTGGTCGTTATAGTAGTAATTGCAGTCTGCCAGCGCAATGCTGGTAATCGGCCGCGCCACCATCACCTGCAACGTGGTGCGCACGCTGGTATCATGCTTGCTGGCGGCCGTGATTGTGGCCGTACCCACTGCGCGACCGGTCAACGTGCAGCTTCCGTCGTCATTGGCGACGAGACTGATGAGATTCGAACCGCTGTCGATGCTCCAAACCAGGTCGCCCAGCAGGTGTTCGCTTTCCTCGGTGTCCGGGAATACGCTGTCCAGCGTGAGCGTGCGGTCAAGGTAAACGATAACGGTGTTTTCATCGTACACAGCCGTTTCATCCGAAGGAGCCACCTCGATGGCGGTGGGGGCATAGCCCACCTTGACCGTGCAGGAGGCCGTCAATTCAGGATAGTAAACAGAAGTTGCGGTAATGATCACTTCGCCGGGTTCGCCTACGGGCGTGACCACGCCGTTTTCCACCGTGGCGATGGTATCGTCGCTGCTTTCCCACACCAGGTCTTTGCGGGTGGCGTCAGTGGGCGTAAACGTCGGCGTGAGCGTCAGCGTCTTGCCTACGGCCACTTCGGCGCTTTCCGGCAACGTCAGGCCCGTCATTTTCCGCACGACGGACAGTTCGAACTCGCCGCGCACGCCGCTGCCATCCGTAGCGGTGGCGTAAATGGTAACCGTGCCGACGCTCAGGGGCGTAATGTTGCACACGGAGGAATCGTCATAGTAGCGGCCCGAGGCAATGCCATCGACGGAAGCCGTCCATTCAAACTCCTGCAGAACGCCGTCGCTGTTGCCGTCCACATCGTAGGCGACCGCCTTGAGGACGTAATCCGTTTCGCTCAGGTTTATATCGCCCGCGCCCACAGACGTTTCATCGCCTACGGGCGAAATAACGACTCTGTCCGCCATGACGATAACCGTGACCGTGCAGGTGCTGGTCAGGCCGTTGTAGGAAGTGGCGGTGATGCGGGCCGTGCCGGTGGTGTGGGCGGTGACCACGCCGTCCTCCACGGTGGCAACCTCGGGATTGTCGCTCTCCCAGGCAAAGTCGGTCAGCGCGCCGTAGGTGGCGTTGCCGGGATTGAGGGTGGGGGTAAGGGTAGTCTGGCCGTCCACGCCCAGACGCAGCGCGGAGGGCAGGCTGAAGGCGGTC
>CAJFUU010000119.1 GCA_904420265.1 uncultured Clostridia bacterium | reverse complement strand
TTCCGGCGATGGCACGCTCATTTTTGAGGACGCTGAAGGGACGGCGCAAGCGCTTGACCCCGCCGCAACAGAGGACTATGTGCGGCGCCGCAACAGGCGCCGGGCGTTTATTTCGGTGGCAAGCGGGACGGCAATTCTGCTGTCTTTCGTCGTCTGGCGGCTGTGCGGCAGCGACTTTACGGTCATGCGCGACGCCGCGAATGGTTTCCTGTCCGCCGGCCGGCATGCTCGCCATGCAGGCGCGGGCCCTTGCCTGCCTCTGGCGCAGGCGGCGCGCCCTGCATGGACAGGGTAGCCGGAATGTGCTGCGGCGTTGGTGGCAAAAAACCTTCTGGTGCGGGCCGTTTTTTCGCAGCGTTAATGCTTGGGCTGTTATTGTCCGCAACGGCGCTTCCGCCCGCCTATCGTACCCGCCCCTTCCTGAAGCGGACGCGCCCTGTACGCTGGAAAACGTATACGGCGAGGTGAGCAATTACGGGAGTTCTGCGCAAAACGCCAGCTTTTTTGTACCCGTACAGGCCGTCTATACATCCTCGAAAGGCGGAGGCCTGGGCCGTTCTACGCGCGTCGAAATGCCTGAAAGCCGCCGGACGTGGGTGGCAGAGCGCGTATTCGCCGCCTATATGGAGCGCTATTGCTTTGACCCCGTTATCGTGTACGAACTGAGGCTGTATGTGGATGCGGTGATCCTGCGGCAGTTGCCGTCCGGCGGCAATGTGGAAATTGCCTACCGGGATGGAAGGCGTCTTGTCTTCATTTCCGCCGCATCCAGCGAACCCTTCGCCCCAGGCAACCCTCTTTGCGAGGCCGCGCGGGCACAGGCCGCAAACTGAAGGCGCCGGCAAGACCGCCTGTCCACAGCAATGGACAGGCGGTTTGGTATGACTTTATTTTTGTTCGCTCCCCAGCAGGTCGCTTACATCAATCTTGCCGATGGGGACAATCTCTTTCGGCGCTCCCGGCGCGTCGCGCAGGCGTTTCTGCATCCAAATCACGTCGCGCCAGCTTCCATTTTTCCAGCCTGCGTCCGTGAGCACCCCCGCCTCTGTAAAACCCATGGCCGCGTGCAGGCCGGTGCTGGCAGGGTTGGGCAGCGTAATGCAGCTATACGCCATGCGCACACCCTGACGCGCAAGCATGGCAAGCAGGCGCGTCATCAGAGCGCGCCCAATCCCCCGCCGGTGATAAGCCGGTTTCAAATAGACGGTCACTTCCACGTTCCAGCGATAGGCGGCGCGCTCCTTGTAACGGTGGGCATAGGCATATCCGGCAATTTCGCCATCCACTTCGCAGACAATATAGGGATAGGTTGCCGAAATATCCCGGATGCGCCCGGCAAACTCCGCCAAAGAGGGCGGACCCTCCTCAAAACTGGCCGTACCTTCGGTATAGGGGGCGTAGATGTCCAGCAGCGCCTGCGCGTCTGCCTCCCCCGCCATTCTGAACGTGCGCATAAGTCTCTCTTCTTTCATACAAATCTCTGTTTCGCTGCCAGACCGGCGGCACAAACGGCAAAAAACGATTCGCGCCTTCAAGTTTCTGCCCCGCAATGTACTCGATTGACAAGCCATCCCGGCGTGTACCATAGGCGTGTACTATAGGCGTCCACCCTTTGTCTTTGGAACGCTGGTATGTCTCTTTCTTCAGGTGAAAACTCCCTTAAATTGGTTCACCTTGCGGTCTTGCCCTTGCGTCTATTCCACGATTCCGGTTCAATTTGCGGGGCGCTCACATGCTACATCGCTTTTCCATTGCCACTATCCAGCGCCAAAAAAGCACGCTGCGTTCGCAAAAGAGCGCCTTGATGCGGCGACGCTTCCCCCTCCGGCACGAATTGCGCCAGACTTTTTTGCACAGTTTTCGTCAAATTCCGTCGTAAAGCGCTTCCTTTGCAACGAAGTGCGGCTTTCTGCCCTGGCAAGCCGCTCGGACGCCTTGCGCGGCGGCAAGGAATGTTTTAATGGAAGTGCCGTTTGCCGCAAAGTTCACACGTCCCGGAGCATGTTTAAAAAGGGAAAAGTCCGCAATTTGGGGAGCAATTTCCGCCGGTTTTCGCGAAGAACGCAGCGCCAAAGCGGCGCAAAGGACGCCGAAATTGCATTTTCAGGGATTTTCGAACACGCCCCGGGCCCGCAATTTCCGGTTGAGTTTTTCATAGACGCGCGCGCGCATCCAAGGCTCGGAAGAAGCCGCGGCCGCCTCATCCAGCGGAAACCAGCGTACGCCGCTGTTTTCATCGGGCTTTGCCGCCAATGCCTCGCGCTCGTCGCCTTCGAGCAGGTAGGTCACATTCAAATGCGAAGGCACGTATGCGCCGCGCTTTTCATGGCCGTCCACGGTGAGGATTTCCAGCGAAAAAATGTTTTCATCCACCGCTCGCACGCGCGAAAGCCCGCTTTCCTCGCGCGCCTCGCGCAGCGCCACGGATAACAAGTCCCGTTCGCCGTCCGCGTGTCCGCCCAGCCACGACCAGGACCGGTAAATATTGTGCCAGGCCATCAGCACGCGATCCCGACGGGCGTTGACAATCCACGCCGACGCCGTCATGTGCGCGAGCATGCACGAGCGCAGAAAAATATCTTCATGTTCATTGACGGCCCGCAGGATTTCCCGCCTGTCGCGCTCTTCCTGTTCGTTGCAGGGCGCGTAAGCCTCAAGGGCTCGCAATATTTCCATCGCCATTCTCTCCGTAGCGCTTTTGGCAGCGCGTGTAGTTGTACACCATCCAGGGATTTTGCAAGTCTGCCGCGTCCAGTCCCTGTACAGCGGTCAGGCGGTCGCGCAACGCGGCGCTGTTTTCGACAAAGAAACAACCGGAGGCCAGGTCTATGAACACATATACGGGCCATTTGCCGCCAAAGCCCGGTATCGCGAACGCCGCTGGGCGCGGCTCTTCCCCGGGCGGCAACTTTTCCCGCAGCGGTTGGTTTAACAGCACGTTTTCCCGCGCCACCGCCAGCGCCCGAGCGCTTTGCAGGGGAAACAACCGGTAGCGGGCCTCCAGCCACGCCGCCAACTCTGCGCCCGTTTTCCGGCGTAGCGCGGGGATGCGGCCGGAGCGAATCAAAGCGCGGCCGCAGGCGATCTGCCGCTGCAACAGAGTGTTTTTCATATTTTCGCGCGCCTTCCCAGCGTCTGTTCGAAAAGGGAAAAACCCGCGTTTCGCGGGGATTTCCGTCCGCATCAGTGGTGAATTTGCAGCCGTACGCCGCCAAGTCAAACATCCGGGCGGCAAAACGGCGGAGAAAACTTCGAAGTGCCCTGCAAGAAATTCTTAAACGGCTCCAGAGCACGTTTAAAGCGGAAAAATCCGCAATTTCGAGGGAATTTCCCGCCAGCTTCAGCAAAGCATTCGCAACGCCATATTGGCGGAAAAGATGCCAAAATTGCATCTCCGGAAATTCTCAAACACGCTCGCTCCAGCACAAAACGCTTACTTCTCCCAACGCGCCGCCGCGCGGACAGAACTGCGTTATTCGTGAACGGTGGTACCCAGATTCTCCCCCGCGGCCACGCGGAGTATGTTGCCGAGGTTTTCCATCGAAAACACGCGCACCACCGGCACTTTCTGCTCCATGCAGAGCATGAAGGCCGTCAAATCCATCACCCGCAGGCCGCGTGTCACTGCCTCGCGGTAGCTGATGTCGCGAATCAGTTTTGCTTCGGGATTTTTGCGGGGATCGCTGTCATATACGCCTTCCACGGTGGTGCCTTTGAACACAGCGTCTGCTTTCAATTCCGCTGCGCGCAGGGCGGCGCCCGTATCCGTGGTGAAGAAGGGATTGCCCGTGCCGCCCGCCAGCAGGACGATTTCGCCGCTTTCCATGCACTCGATGGCGGCCTTGGCCGTATAGAGGCGGGTGAAGCGGTTCATCTCCTGCGCGGTAAACACCGTAGCCTTTTGACCCATGCGGCAAAGGGCGTCTTCCACGGCCAGAGCGTTGATGACCGTGGCCAGCATGCCCATTTGGTCGGCGTTGACGGCGTTCATCTCCTCGGAGAAACGGCCGCGCCAGATATTGCCGCCGCCCATGACCACGCCCACCTGCACGCCCATGCCGGCAAGTTCGGCAATCACGCGCGCGGCTTCATCCACGCGTGCGGCGTCAAACGTAGGCACCTGATCCGGCTTGAAAACCTCTGGCGCCAGCGCCTGCCCGCTCAATTTGAGTATAATGCGCTTATACATGCGTTGCCCCTCCTTTGCATCCCCGAAAAAAGGGGAACGCCGGCGCGTTCCCCCAAATATGTTGCTTTTTACTTCTTCATCGAGCCAATCTGCTCGGCAACCTCGGCGGCCAAATCGTTGACCTTCTTCTCGAGGCCGTCGCCCATCTTATAACGGGTGAAGCGCACGATATTGAGGCCCTTGGCCTTCTGCTCAATCATCTTGCCGACGCTGATGTCGCCGTCCTTGACAAACGCCTGTTCAAGCAAGCAGACATCCTTGTAGAACTTAACGATGCGGCCCTGCACCATCTTTTCGATGATCTTTTCGGGCTTGCCTTCGTTGCGGGCCTGGGCAATGAGGATCTCCTTCTCGTGCTCGAGGTGCGCGGGATCGACTTCCTCACGGCGCACATACTCCGGCGCAACCGGCGAAGCGGCGGCAATCTGCAGGGCTACGTCGTGGATAACCTCATCGTTCGGCTCGCCCTCGGCCTGCACCAGCACGCCGACCTTGCCGCCCATGTGGATGTAGCTTTCCACGATGCCACCCTCATAGCGCACAAAACGGCGAATGGAAATCTTCTCGCCGATCTCGGCGGTGGCGGCGGTGACCATCTGCTCGATGGTGGTGGATTCGTCCTTGAAGAAGGGCTGCTTGAGCAGCGCGTCCACGTCGGCGGGGTTCTTCTTGGCGACCTGCTCGGCCACGTCGGCAACGAGGGCCTTGAACTTGTCGGTCTTGGCCACGAAGTCGGTCTCGCAGTTGACTTCGACGAGGGCGCCGGTGGCGCACTCCTTGCAGACGAAGCTGCCCACAAGGCCTTCGGCGGCGATGCGGCTCTGCTTCTTGGCGGCGGCGGCCAGGCCCTTCTCGCGCAGGTAGTCGATGGCCTTTTCCATATCGCCTTCGACGGCGGCGAGCGCCTTCTTGCAATCCATCATGCCCGCGCCCGTGCGGCCGCGAAGCTCCATTACGATCTTTGCGCTGATCTCAGCCATGGGGAAAAACCTCCTGTCGGTTTTGTCGGATATATCGTTTATTCTTCGGCGGCTTCCTCGGCGGGGGCGTCGCCCGCGTCGCTCTGCTCGCCCTGCTTGCCTTCCAGCACGGCGTCGGCCAGCTTGCCGGCGATCAGCTTCACGGCGCGGATGGTGTCGTCATTGCCGGGGATGACGTAGTCGATCTCATCGGGGTCGCAGTTGGTATCGACGATGGCCACGATCGGGATGCCCAGCGCGCGGGCCTCGGCCACGGCGATGCGCTCCTTGCGGGGATCGACGATGAACAG
>CAJFUU010000118.1 GCA_904420265.1 uncultured Clostridia bacterium | reverse complement strand
GCCGCCGGACGGCAAGGGCGTATCCTCGCTGCGCATTTCCACGGAACTGTTTCAGTGCCTGAAGGACAACGCCGACCTGTGTACGGTGACGCTGGGCGATTTTGGCGATAAGTCCTTTGCCGTCCGGCTGCTCAACATGGGTTGGGAGAAGTGCCTTGAGGCATATTCGCGCTACTTCCGCAACGCCACGCCCCGGCAGATCGCTTATTTCTACGCCTTTGTCAGCGAGGGCTGTATCGGCTTGCTGCGCCGCTGGCTGCGCGAGGGAATGACGACCAGCGCCGAGGAGATTGCGGCCATGGCCGAACAGCTGATGCTTTATGGGGCAAGTTCCCTGGAAAAAGCAAAGCCTTAACATTATTTTCGGGCAGCGGCCTGCAAAATATACAAAGATGCATGTTATACTGAAGGGGCATAGCGTGCGCGGGGGAAAAGTATGAAAAAATTGTTGGTTTATCTAAAGGACTACAAACTGGAAAGCATTGTCGGCCCTCTTTTTAAACTGTTGGAAGCCTGTTTTGAATTGATTGTGCCCCTGCTGGTGGCGGATGTAATCAACACGGCCATTCCCGCCGGCGACGCGGCGGGCGTGCGGCGCGCTGCCCTGATTATGGTATTGCTGGGCCTGCTGGGGCTTGTCTGCTCCATTACGGCGCAGTATTTTGCGGCCAAAGCGGCGGTAGGTTTTGGCGCGGCGGTGCGCGGCGCGCTGTTTCGCCACGTCAATACGCTTTCCCACGCCGAGTTGGACCGCCTGGGGGCCAGCGGCCTGATTACCCGACTGACGGCGGACGTAGACCAGGCCCAGGCCGGCGTCAATCTGGTATTGCGCCTGCTTTTGCGCTCGCCGTTCGTGGTGCTCGGCTCCATCATTATGGCGCTGACCATCAGCGCAAAATTGACGATTATCTTCCTGGTTGCCACGCCGCTGATCGCGCTGGTGATTTATTTGGTAATTTCCCGTTCCCTGCGCCTTTACAAACGCATTCAGGAGGGGATTGACCGCCTTTCGCTGCTGACGCGGGAAAACCTTTCCGGCGCGCGCGTCATTCGCGCCTTTTCGCGCCAGCGCGAAGAGGCTGGCCGCTTCCGCGACACGGCCGATACGCTGGTGCGCCTGCAAACCTTTGCCGGGCGCATCTCCGCCGCGCTGAATCCGGCCACGATGGTCATTGTCGATCTGGCGGTGGTGCTGATCATCTGGTTTGGCGGCAAAAGTGTGGATGCGGGCGAAGTGGGGCAGGGCGACGTGGTGGCCCTGGTCAATTACCTTACGCAAATCCTCATCGCCCTGGTGGCGCTGGCCAATCTGATCGTCAATTTTACGCGTGGCACGGCCTCGGCCGCCCGCATCCAGGAAGTGCTTGAGGTGCGGCCCGCCGTGGCCGACACGGCGCGCGAGGCGCCGCCGGTTGCGCCCGGCGCGCCGCGGGTGGCCTTTGAGCACGTTTGCTTTGCCTATGGCGGCGCGGCGGAAAACGTCCTTACCGATGTGGATTTCCGGGCCGGCGCGGGGGAGACCATTGGCATCATCGGCGGCACGGGCGCCGGCAAATCGGCGCTGGTCAACCTGATTCCCCGCTTCTATGACGCCACGGGCGGGTGCGTGCGCATTGACGGCGCGGACGTGCGCGAGTATCCCCTTGCGCAACTGCGCGCGCGCATTGGCATGGTGCCCCAGCAGGCCGTGCTCTTCCGCGGCACCATCCGGGAAAATATGCGTTGGGGAAGGCCGGACGCCACGGACGCGGAAATCTGGCGCGCGCTTTCCATCGCGCAGGCGGAGGACTTTGTCCGTGAGCGCGAAGGCGGCCTGGATGCGATGATTGAACAGGGCGGACGCAATCTTTCCGGCGGCCAGCGCCAGCGCCTTACCATCGCCCGCGCGCTTGTGCGCGACCCGCAGATTCTTATTCTGGACGACAGCGCCTCGGCGTTGGATTTTGCCACCGACGCGCGGTTGCGCGCCGCCATCCGCCGCGAAACGAAGGGCATGACGGTCTTCATCGTCTCCCAGCGCGCCAGCACCATTCGCCGTGCGGACAGGATCATCGTCCTCGACGACGGCCGCGTGGCGGGTATCGGCAAACACGACGAACTCTTCGAGGCTTGCCCGGTTTACCGGGAGATTTGCCTGAGCCAGCTTTCCGAAAGCGAGGTGAAGGGAGCATGAAGCGCCGCGACGATACCTTAAAGCGCATTCTCGGATTTGTCGCCCCCTATCGGACGGCTTTTATACTCGTGCTGGTTTTTTCCGTCCTTTCAGTGGCGGGAACGCTGTATGTCCCCATCCTCACCGGCGACGCCATCGACTTTATCCTCGGCCCCGGCAACGTGAATTTCCCGCGCATCGTGCCCATCCTCATCCAATTGTTGGTCACCATCGCCGTGGGCGCGCTTGCCCAATACCTGCTGGGCCTGTGCACCAATCGCCTTTCCTACGGCGTGGCGCGGGACATCCGCCTGCGCGCCATGGACAAGCTGGAGGATGTGCCGCTTAAGACCATCGATACCCATAGCCACGGCGACCTGTTAAGCCGCGTCATCACCGATGTCAACCAGGTCTCCGAAGGCCTTCTGATGGGCTTTACGCAGCTCTTTTCCGGCGTAATTACCATCTTTGGCACACTGGGCTTTATGTACAGCGTAGACGCGCGCATTGCCACCGTGGTGGTTGTGGTCACGCCGCTTTCGCTGCTGGTGGCCAACTTTATCGCCCGCCGCACGTTCAGCATGTTCAAGCTGCAGAGCGCCACGCGCGGCGAATTGACCGCGCTGGTAGAGGAGATGGTCGGCAACCAGAAAGTGGTCAAGGCTTTCGGCCACGAGGGCGAAAATGAAGCGGCTTTTGACAAGATCAACGAACGCCTGCGCTCCCAGAGCTTGCGCGCCACATTTTTTTCCTCCATCACAAACCCCAGCACGCGCTTTGTCAACGGCGTGGTTTACGCGCTGGTGTGCCTCTTTGGGGCGCTGATGGCGCTGGACGGGGGGCTGAGCGTGGGCGCGCTGTCGTGCTTTTTGACCTACGCCAACCAGTATACCAAACCCTTCAACGAAATTTCCGGCGTGGTGGCGGAACTGCAAAGCGCCATGGCCTCGGCGCGGCGCGTGTTCGAGGTGATTGACTTTGAAGAGCAG
>CAJFUU010000117.1 GCA_904420265.1 uncultured Clostridia bacterium | reverse complement strand
TATCGGCGGCATCTCCATGATGGGCGGCGAAGGCAGCGTTGTGGGCGCAATCATCGGCGCGTCCACGCTGGCGGTCATGCGCAACGGCATGAACCTGTTGGCCATCAACACCTTCTGGCAGAACGTGGTTACTGGCTTTGTCATCGTCGGCGCCGTATACATGGATATTCGCAGAAGGGCGAAGGAAGCCACCCGCCTGTAATCCCCCCGAATTTGGCAGGACATCCCTGCTGAATATAACGCAACTCTATAAAAGGAGGAAGTCTCGAATGAAGAAACTGGTAAGTGCCCTCTTGGTTCTGGTACTGGCGCTGTGCGTCGTGCTGCCCTCTCTGGCAGAGGAAACGCAGGCCTACGGCGGCATCACCGGCGAGATCCACTGGATCGGCAAAATGTATGAGGGCGATGGCTGGATGGCCATCACCGACGGCGCCCGCCTGGCTGCGGAAGAAATGGGCCTGAACGTTGTGTTCACCTATCCCGAAGGCGGCGAGACCGACCTGGCCGGCCAGATCAACCTGGTCGAGAACGCGATCAACTCCGGCGCCGCCGCGGTTGTAGTCGCCCCCAACGATTCCAACGCCCTGGTTTCCGTCTGCCAGCAGGTCGTGGATGCGGGCATCCCGCTGGTCGTGTACGATACCGCGCTGACCGACACCTCCCTGCAGAAATGCTTCATTTCCTATGACTTCTATCAGCAGGGCGTCATGGCCGCGGATGCGCTCAACGAGTACTTCGACGGCGCCGATATCAACGTGGCGGTCATCAACGCCACCGCCGGCAACCAGGCCCACTGGGACCGTGAAAGCGGCTTCACCGACACCGTCGCCGAGAAGTATCCGAACATCACCATCCTGGGCGATGTGCTCTACTGCGACAACGACTCCGTTACCGCGATGAACCAGGCCATCGACCTTGCCTCCACCTATCCCGAACTGGATGCCATCTACGCCTGCAACTCCATGGCCGTGGAGGGCGTCGCCCCGGGCATTGCTTCCCTGGATTCGGACATCGTCGTGGTTTCCGCCGACTCCTCTGACGCCATCGTGCAGGCCATCAAGGACGGCACCATCGTGTTCACCTCCACCTGCAACGCCGCCGCAATCGGCTATCTGTCGATCGTCGCGACCGCCAAGATCCTTGCCGGCGAAGAGCTGACCGACATCGAGTGGAACAACCAGACCTTCTCCCTGGACACCGAGACCATGACCTATGACGCCGGCCTGTACGGCATTACTCCCGAAGTTGTGGCCGACGAAAGCCTCGAGTACATGTACTACCCGCTGGCCTTCTTCGACAGCTATCAGGGCTGGGATTGGTTCGCCGAATAAGCGCCACGCGCATAGAACGTGCAAACTGGGGACCGCCAAAGGCGGTCCCTTTTTCTGATGATCGTCCGGGCGCGAGGCTGTTCCCCAACGCAGAATTTGCGGCCTTTCTTTGAAGGTTTCTGCGCGTTGGAGATGGCCGTATTCCTGCCCGAATGATACGGTAAGAATACGGAAGTCCCTGCGCGTCAGGCAAGGCCTTATCTCCGTACTCCAAAGTTCCACTGCGTTTCCTGCTTCCCAATCGGTGCACGAGAATCGTCCCTACGCAGAATTTGTGGTTGTTCTCCAGAAGGCTGTCGCATGCGGGACAGGCTATATATCTGTACGCCAAAGTTTCACGCGTCTCCTGCTTCCCAGGTAGACGCGCAGTGCCGTTCTCCAGCGCAGAATTTGTTGCCATTCTTTGAAGGTCCCACGCGTATGGAGCAAAACCTGCACCCCCGCCCGAATGATGCGGCAGGGATGCGGAAGTCCCTGCGCGTGGGATAAGCTATATCTCCATGCGCTAAATCCTGCTTCCCAACCGGTGCGCGTAGGGCTATCTCCAACGCAGAATTTGTGGTTGTTCTTCGGAAGTCCTACGCTTGTGGAGCAAAACCATATCCCTGTGCGCAAGAATTTCACTGCATTTTCTGCCTTCCGTCCGATGCGCGAGGGCCGCCTCCCAATGCAGAATTTGTGGCCGCTCTTCGGAAATCTCTGCGCGTCTGGCAAGGCCTTATCTCTGCACGCAATAATTCCGTTGTATTTCCTGCTTCCCATCTAGGCACGCAGCGCTATCCCAGCGCAGAATTTGTTGCCATTCTTTGAAGGTTCCACGCAATGGGCAAGGCTTTATCCCCATGCGCAAAAATTACACTGCATTTCCTGCTTCCCAGCTGGGGGCGCACTGCTATCTTCAACGCAGAATTTGTGGTTGTTCTTCGGAAGTCTTCACGCATCGGGCAAAGCTTTATCCTCGTGCGTAAAAAATACACTGAGTTTCCTACTTCCCAATCGGTGCACGAGAATCGTCCCAACGCGGAATTTGCGGCCGTTCTTCGAAGGCCGTCGCGCACGGGCACGCCGGGGTCATTTGAATGATGCTGAAGGGCGTTCGTATCGCTACGGGCATAAGGGCATTTCATTGCTCAGGCCATCGCTCTCAACAAACAACCGCATCACCCTGTTTTCAACGAACTTCCCAGCATTTCAGACAGAGTTTGTCCTATGGCAATAGCACAAAAACCGCTCCATAGAGCAGCGCGCAGGGCCGCGCAAGAGGCTCCTTTGCCATGCAGGTTTTCATAAACAGCGATAAACCGTCAACTCCTTCGCAGAAACGCGTATCGTTCATTTTCCGCAATTCGCGTTGATTTTTCCGCTTGGACGCCGCGCAAAACGCTTCCTTTGCGGAAACGTTGCCGGGCATTTACAGCAAAACAGCCAGAGCCCAGGGAAATACGCTTTCCGGCCCGACGCCGGGCGGCCCGCTCGCCGCTTTCCCATTTGTGGCGCAGGCCATTCCAAAGGCGAAAAAATACAGGCAGCGCGAAGGCCGCCCTGTCTGGTTTTCCTTGCGAACCAAGTAAGAGGCATTTGACCTGCTGCGAATCTCTTGTACAAAAAAACGGGGAAAATTCCAGCGCTTCCTCCTTGCGCGTCTGTAATCTGAGCAATCGCCAGCTTCGGCAGACAGCCGCGCTGTTCAGTCCCGTTATGATCGCCAGCTTCATATTGCCGGAATGGGTCTTTGGGCGCCCTTCGGCTTCCCGCGCCGTTCCCAAACGCTCTGATATTATGGCCTTCCCTCATAATATTCGCGGATATTTGCCAGCCAAAAAGTTGACAAACCGCCTCGGCGTTCGGCATGTGAAACGCCGGGGCGGTTTGCGTCCGCTCAATCGCTGAGCACGAAATGGCAGAAGCGCAGCACCTCATACCAATCGTCGCTGTCAAAGCAGACAAACTTGCCATCCTTGAGCGATGCGCCGGGATAAAAGCTCTTGGAATAGGCGACATGGTGCTTGAAAAAGTCCACTTCCATGTGAAAATGCTTCGGCATGGGCACCGCGCAGTTCGCGGCATTGCGCACAGCCTGCCCGGCGGCGGCTTCAATGCGCTCCACCGCCTCGTCTGGATGTATGGAGATTGTGCCGTTCCCTCGGCCCTCGTTCACAGGCACGGCGGTGATCCCGGGAATCAACTCGCGGGCGAAATCGCACAGCGCCTTATCTCCGGTAATGAGCGCCACGGGCACGCCGTAATACCCGGCGGTATAGGCATTGAGAAGGAACTCGCTGCACATCGTGCCGTTAAGGGTCACATGGTCGTTTTTCAGGTTCATGGTATGGCTGAGAGGGTTTCCGGGACATCCCGCCCAGGCGTGGTAGCCGGTAAAAAACACGGCGTCAAAATTTTCCTGGTTCAAACCGGTCATCATCGAAAGCGGGTCGCCGGACCAGGCGCGGTGGATGCGCACGCCCCGGGGCAGGCCGGCGGGGTCGATGTTGCGGGCGGAATCGTGCGCGTCCTTTACCAGTACGTCTTCCGCGCCGGCGGCGAGCGCGCCGCGGCAGGCGGCGGCGACCTCGCGGGTCATTTGCTTCTGATAAGGCGCATAGTCCATGGGCGTACTGCGCTCCGTCTCCGCCCAGGAGACGATGCCGCAAGTGCCCTCCATATCGGCGCTCAGATAGATTTTCACAGGCATTCGTCCTTTCATTTGGCAGGCTCCATCGTGCGTTTGCGCTGCAAACGCGGCGTCCTGCAGGTTTCGGTGGAAATTCCGGCAATCCGTTGCCCGCGCATATCCAAGGGATTCCCATCACATTGCGTCGGGGGGCAGTACCGCGGCAAGCGGAAAAAACCTCCGCGCCGGAGATGGCGTTGCCGGCGGCAAACCCGCCACGGTTCATGCTTTTGCGCGCCTTCAAAAATAGCTGCCCACGACGGTGAGCCGTTCAGCCAGGTCGGCGCGGAAGTCGGAATCATTCGGATTGAAACTGTTGATGGTAAAGCCGTCGTCTCCCGCCCTGCCGGTGGAGTGGCAGTAGCGGCCGTTGCCCAGATAGACGGCGACGTGGCCGGGGAAAAACAGCAAATCGCCCGTCTGCATGCGCTCGCGGGGGATTTCGTGGATGGGAAAACCCTCCACGATGTTCGCATCCCGGTAAATGAGGATGCCGCAGAGCATGTAGGCCATCGAGGCCAGCCCTGAGCAGTCAATGCCCAGCGGGGATTTGCCGCCCCAGCGGTAGTGCGTGCCCTGATAGAGCATGGCGGCTTCGGCAATGGCCCTTCGCAGCTCCGCCTCGTCCGTGCAACAAGGGGAAGTATAATGTTCCCCCAGAATGGAGGATTGCACATATCCCCCGCGTCCGTCCGCCAGAAGCGTTTTCTGCCAACCGTTTTCCGCTTCGCCCTCTACGGCCACGACCGCGCCGCGCGTCAGGCTCTGCAAAATCCAGCCCTGTACCTTGGGGCGGGAGAGTATATCGCAGCAGTTCCTGTTGCGCACCACGCGCTTGGGAAGCGCTTCCCAGACCTTCGCGCTTTCGTCGCCGGCGATCAGTTGCTCAACGGGCGCGTAGCCCTCGTAGCGATAATGCGTGCGCACCTTCGCCCAGCCGGGCGCGCTTTCTTCAAGGATTTCCACCGTCATGCCGTAGAGAGCCTCGTCTACCAACGTGCTTTCCCACGTAGGCTCGGCCTTCAGAGGGCAAACGGCGGCGTTGACAATCGCTTTCACGGGCGTTTCTCCTTCATAAAGTCATACACCAGGCGCGATACGCGGCCGATGAGCCGCTTCTGCTGCGGCTGGCCGTCCATGGCCGGGCCGTCCCAAGTGAACACGCCCAGGAAGTAAGGGCGGTTTTCCAGCAGGAACACGCCCGCGTCGTGGGTGACGTGGTCCAGCCCGCCGGGCTTGTGCCACACCGTCACCGCATCGGGGATATAGCGTTGCAGGCTGCCAAACGAGCGGCAGCGGGAAAGAAAGTCCGCCGCCACGGCGCGCAGTTCCGCGTTGAGGATTTTCCCGCGGTAGAGCAGCGAATAAAGGCGATACTGGTCAAGCGCGCTGGTGCGGTTGTCGCGCCCCTCCCGCATGGCCGTCCAGTCCAACATTTTGCGTTGGCAAACGGTCTTTTCAAGCCCCATTTCGGCGCAGTAATCGTTGATGCGCCCATAGCCCAGCGTGGAAATGACGGCGTTGGTGGCAGTGTTGTCGCTTTCCACAATCATCCAGTAGAGCATTTCCCACAGGGAGCAGCCATCCTGCCGGTATTCCGGCTCAAATACCTCCGTGTCCTCGCGGAAGTCCTCCGGGGAAATGGCGATGTGCTGCGAAAGCGAAAGCCGCCCCGCCTCTACTTCGGTCAGGGCGCAGAGGAGGATGGGGACTTTGATGGTGGAAGCGGAAGTCGCCTGCGCGCCGGCGCGGATGGAGGCAATCGCCTCGCCGCTGCATAAATCGACGGCATGCAGGGAACTTTGCGCGGGAAACTCGTCCAGAATTTCCCGCAGGCGTTTTGCAAGCGCAAAATTGTCCACGGTCAATCCTCCTCAATGCAAACCGTGCCCGCCGCGGCGTCCAGCACGCACAAGCGGCCCAGCGGCAGAGCGAGGGAAGGCTGGCTATGGCCGCAGGCAAAACCGCTGATCGCGGGCTTGCCCGCCGGGAGGATGAGCTGGCGGAAAATTTCGTCCAACTCCAGCGTGCAGTCCGGGTCCTCCGGCTCGCAATCCGTCCAGTAGCCGAGGACAATGCCAGCGCAGTCGTCAAATTTGCCGCCGTTGCGAAGCTGGGTAAGCATGCTGTCCAGCCGGTAGGTTTTTTCGTTCACATCCTCCAGGAAGAGGATTTTTCCGCGCGTGTCAATTTCCCACGGCGTGCCCATGGAAGCCGCCAGCAGCGAAAGATTGCCGCCGCACAGCCGCCCGCGCGCCTGGCCGGGCACAAGCGTTTTGACGGCATGCCCCTCCGGATTTTCCAGCGCCCCGGTCAGGCCGCCAAACAGGGCCTTTTTCATTCCGTCCAGCGTAATGGCGTCCCACTCCCATTTGCTGGCGGGCATGGGAATGTGGAAGGTTTCCAGATTGCATTTCTGGTTTAAAAAAGTGTGCAGCGCCGTCACATCCGAATAGCCGCCGAACCACTTGGGATGTTTGCGGATGCTGGCCGCATCCAAAAGCGGCAGGATGCGGTGCGCCCCATAGCCGCCGCGCGCGCACCAAACGCCGTCGATGGCGGGGTTTTCAAAGGCGTGCATGATGTCCTGCGCGCGTTGCGCGTCCGTGGCGGCAAGATAGCCGTCGCGGCCGGAATACCGGCAGGAGGGATAGAAAACCGGATTGAGGCCCAGGGAGCAGACAAGCTCGTTCGCCCGGGCCAGAAGGCCCTCCGGCACGGCGGAGGAAGGCGCAACCAGCGCCACACGGGCGCCGGGGAACAGGGGTGCGGGTCGGTTCATGCGGTTCACCTCATGCATACTGTTTTTGATACTGGGCAAATTCCGCGTCGTCGGCCAGGACAAAATGGCCGGGGAAGGCTTCGCGCCAGGCGGGCTGATTGCCCGGGCCATAATGGTGGCAGGCGGGATCGTACACCAGCAGCTTCTTGTGGCGCTCGGCCACGGGGTCTGGCTGCGGAATGGCGGAAAGCAGCGCCCGCGTGTAGGGATGCAGCGGGCGGGCAAACAGCTCCTCGCTTTCGGAAAGTTCCACGATGCGCCCCTTGTGGATTACGGCGATGCGGTCGCAAATAAAGCGCACCACGGAAAGATCGTGGGCAATAAACAGGTACGTCAGCCCCCGCGCCTTTTGCAGCTCTGAAAGCAGGTTTAACACCTGCGCGCGGATGGATACGTCCAGCGCCGAAATCGGCTCGTCGGCGATGATGAAATCCGGCTCCATAATCAGGGCGCGGGCGATGCCGATGCGCTGCCGCTGTCCCCCGGAAAACTCGTGCGGGAAGCGGCTGGCGAATTCGGGAAGCAATCCCACGGCTTCCAGGGCCTGTTCCACGCGCTTTTCGCGCTCTTCTTTGCTCAAATGGAAGCCGTTGGAATACAGGCCTTCGGCAACGATATAGTCCACCTTCGCGCGCTCGTTGAGCGAGGCCATCGGGTCCTGGAAAATCATCTGTATGCGGCGGGTGATTTCGTGATCCAGCGCGCGGGGAATGCGGCCGTTGATCTGTTTGCCGTCAAAGGTCACCTTGCCGCCCGAAGCGGGATGAATGCGGATGATGGTGCGGCCGATGGTGGTTTTGCCCGAGCCGGACTCCCCCACCAGGCCGAAGGTTTCGCCCTGGAAGATGTGGAAAGAAACGCCGTCCACGGCGGTGAAGGGATGGCGCCTGGAGCCGAATTGCACGGTCAGGCCTTCAATTTCCAGCAGTTTTTTGCGTTCAGCGGTCAAGCGGCTCACTCCCTTCTTTCGCGGGACGCGATGATGCGCGGTTTATCCACCTTCGGCGCGCGCGGGTCAAGCAGCCAGGTGCGCGCCTTGTGGGTGGGAGACACCTCGAAATACGGCGGATCCACAAGAAAGTCAATCTTCAGCGCCTGCGGGTTGCGGGGCGCGAAAGCGTCGCCCTTGACCTCGTGGAACAGGTTGGGCGGCGTGCCCTGAATGGAAAACAAAGGCTCGCCTTTGACGCCCAACTGCGGCAGCGACGAAAGCAGCGCCCAGGTATATGGATGGCGGGGGTCATAAAAGACCTCCTCGCAGGTGCCTACCTCCACGATGCCGCCCGCGTACATTACGGCGATGCGGTCGGCCACGTTGGCC
>CAJFUU010000116.1 GCA_904420265.1 uncultured Clostridia bacterium | reverse complement strand
GTGCCGGAGGCTGTATCGTTTTCACGCGAAGCATCCTGGCCAAGACACATCTTCTTTCATCCAGACTATACTGTTGGTCCCGGAGTTGCACCGAGTCTGCGCGTGCGCGCTTGCGGACTGTACCGCCAATCGGGAATTGCACCCTGCCCTGAAGACGTTCCTGTTCAGTTGTCAATGCCAGTATAGCGCGCGCAAGGTTAAGGCGCAAGCGCAATCATGTATTGTTTTGGTTAGCGGCGCCAAGGGCGCGAACCGTCGCTCCCGCCCAGTCAAACAGGCGTTTTGAAAACTCCTCAAAAGCCGTGCCGTCGGCAACCAGCGCCTTTACGTCTTCGCGGTCGGTAATGAGGCGCGCCTCCTGCTCCGGCAATACGCCGGCGAGGGCAGCGGTCTGGGAAACATATGCGCCCGTCTGCCAGAAGTATTTGGCGCGCAGGGCGAACGCAGCGGTTTTGTAAAGGCCGTAAAGCACATCTGCATCGCGTTCAAAGAGCAGGTTGTGCACGCAGCCATGATAAATATTGCAGGCCCCGGCGAGAGCGGCGCGGCGCGCGTCCTCGCGGTTCAAAGGCGGCGTGATGGCGGAAAGGTCGCCGTAAAACGGAACCGTGTCATGCACAAACTGGAAAAGGTCGCCCTTTTCCCAGGCCGACAATTCCGCCCGGCCGGAGAGAAAACCGCAGATTTTCTCATGCTCCGGAAGGCCTTGCAGCGCGGCGCGGTAGGCGCATATATCGCCTGCATTGAGCGTGTCCAACACCACAACCACGTCGATGTCGCTCTCCGGCCCCGCCTCGCCGCGGGCGCGACTGCCCTGCAGGCCGATAAACGCCACGCGTTCGCCAAAGGTCTGCCGCATGCGCTTTACGAAGGTGTCCATCCATGTGTCCATACTTTTTCCTCCCGGATTGGCCTGTCAAAACGCAACGCCCGCCGCTGCTCCGGCGGGATCATTGTCTCCCTGTATTCGTCGATTTTCAGAATTTTTCCGCCGCGTAGGCGAAGGAAGGCGCGCACATGCGGGAAATCTCTTCCGCCCACACGCGCGCCGCGGCAACGGGCCCTTCCCCGTCGCTGCTATGCGCACAGCGGGCCCTGCCGTTGGCCGGGTTGGCCACAGTTTGCGCGCAGGATTTCCCCTGCGGTGAATTTTTCATTGGTACAACGCCAGCGCAGGCTTTGGAATGAAAAAGCGCACAACGCCGTCCGATCCTGCCGGGCGGCGCAGATGCAGTATTTGCAAAAGCCGTTTTGCCATCCTGCACCCTTTAATCCGCCGCTTCGCGCAATGCAAGCCGCACTTCTTCATCATCCGCAAATATTCCCGTAAGCAATTCCAACGCACCCGCATAAGCGCCATATGGCACGTAAAAGGCGTAGTTTTCCAAAATTGTGCTGCCGCCCAGAAACGCGCTGCCGCCCAACGCCGCCTTGGAATAGGGAATCTTCTCCTCTTCCAGCAACGGCTCTATCATGGCTGACAGAGCATAACGCACCGTACACAAAAGCACCGGGTCGCCCACTTCCGGCGCGCGCAAATGGCGCGATTTTTTGCATTTTGGGCAAATTTCGCCCTCCACCAGACGGTTACAGCGTTTGCAATAAAGCATCGCTCTTTCCTCCCAAAGACGGGAAATGGGGGCGGGCGAAAACCGCCCGTCCCCGCTTTTGCAATGGTGTTGTTTACACGCCCTTGCGCTCGTTCTTGAGTTTTTCGCCCAGGGTCTGATTCGTGGTGCGCACGTGACCCTTGAGGGGCACGATCTTGGCGTCGATGGCGTCCAGAATCCACGCCGGCTGCGGGAAGAAGGCCTCTTCCAGCTCATGCGCGGGCGTAATCCAGTTCTTGGAAGCCACCACGACCGGCGGGGCGTCCAGCTCGTCAAAGGCCATTTCCGTGATCTGACGGGCGACTTCGGAGGCGAAGGAACCGCGCTCGCAGGCGTCGGTGACGATGACGATGCGGCCGGTCTTCTTCACGGACTCGATCACGGTGTCGTAGTCAAACGGCACCAGCGTGCGCGCGTCGATGACCTCGGCCTCCATGCCGTACTTCTCCTTGAGCTCGTCAGCGGCCTTGAGGGCACGATAGAGCACCGCGCCGAAGGTGAGGATGGTGATATCCTTGCCCTTGCGCTTGATATCGGCCTTGCCGAAGGGGATCTCGTAGTAATCCTTGGGCACGCCGCCCTCGTGGAACTGCTCGCCCACATCGTAGATGCGCTGGGACTCGAAGAACACCACCGGGTCGGTGCCCACCAGGGCGGAGGCCATCAGGCCCTTGGCGTCATAAGGCGTGGCCGGGAAGGCCAGCTTCAGGCCCGGGATATGGGCGGCCAGCGCCGACCAATCCTGAGAGTGCTGCGCGCCATACTTGGAGCCAACCGACACGCGCAGAACCACGGGCATCTTGATGATGTCGGCGGACATGGCCTGCCACTTGGCCATCTGGTTGAACACCTCGTCGCCGGCGCAGGCGAGGAAGTCGCAGTACATGAGTTCCACCAGCGCGCGGCCGCCCGCCATGGCATAACCGACAGCGGAACCGACGATGGCGCTTTCGGAAATCGGGGAGTTGAACAGGCGGTGATACGGCAGCGCCTCGGTCAGTCCACGGTACACGGCAAACGCGCCGCCCCAGTCGCGCACGTCCTCGCCGTAGCTGATGAGCGAGGCATCCTTGTAGAAGCGGTCGATGATGGCCTCAAACAGACCGTCGCGGAGCTGGTAGACCTTGTTCTTGGAAACGGGCTTGCCGTTGGCGTCGAAGCCCCAGCGCTCCTTGCGGGCGATGGCCTGCACGCGCGGGTTCTCCTCCATGGGCATGTTGACG
>CAJFUU010000115.1 GCA_904420265.1 uncultured Clostridia bacterium | reverse complement strand
TGATGGGAAAGAATCAGCGGTTTATCCCAGAGGTCCTCGGGTTCGACGGCGGCCTTTTCCGCCAGCGGCGCGTCCCGGCGCATCAGCACGCCCCATGTGTCGCGCACAGGGAGGGGAAGGGCGTCGTATTTCTGCGCGTCGAAACTGCCAAAGAGCAGGCCAAAGTCAATCAGGCCCCTGTCCAGAGATTCCAGAACGTATTCCGCGTTCCCGCTGGAGATGTGGTAATGGATGTCCGGGTAGCGCTTCTGAATGGACTTTGCGGCCCTGGCGAAAAAGCGCACGATGTCCGTTTCGCCGGAACCGATGTATACGTCCCCTACGATGGTTTCATCCGCGCGGGTGATTTCGTTTTCCGTGCGCTGCACCAGGGAGAGGATTTCCTCGGAGCGCTTGCGCAGAATCATGCCCTCTTCCGTCAGCGTAACCCTTCTTGACCCCTTGACGCCACGCACCAGAAGTTGCTTGCCCAGTTCTTCTTCCAGAGCCTTGAGTTGCGTGGAAAGCGTGGGCTGGGAAAGATGCAAAGACGCCGCCGCTGCGGAAATGCTCTGTTCCCGCGCCACCGCCAGAAAGTATTGCAGCACGCGCAGTTCCACATGTATCGCCTCCTGCTTTCAGTATACCATTTCGAACCCGCGGCTGGCAATGGCGTATTTGCGGCGCGCAGCAACAGACGGAGAAAGTGTAGGCTGCCAGCTATGCGATATGCATTGAAAAAAACTATGAAAGCGTATTTGATATAAGTATTTGCTATTTTGATGCAGCGCGTGTATACTGATACTGTAACCGGGCGGCAGGCGCAGGAAAATGCAAAGAAAGGCGGCGAAGCGGTATGAGCGATTGCGCATCCGAGCAGGCGATCATACAAAACCTGCGCGACGCGGGTTGCGATTCCCGCATGGTAGAGGAGTTCATGGCCTGCGCGCGGCAGGGAGACGCGCCGAAGCAATTGCGGTTGCTTTCACGGCAGCGGCGGCGGCTCTTGGAGCGCGTCCACCGTGAGGAAAAGCGCATCGACTGCCTGGACTATCTGGTGTATCAGATTGAAAAGACGGCGGCCCGATAAATTCTGCGGGCGAGACGAAGGGAGATATATTTATGGAAACGATTTGCAAACAGACGTTTGACGAAGAACGGGCGCTGTACGGCAGCCGCGGCGTAGTTTTGCAGGATTGCGCCTTTGACGGCCCCGCCGATGGCGAAAGCGCCCTGAAGGAATCGGCGAATGTGCGCGCTGAGCGCTGCTTTTTCAACCTGCGCTATCCCCTGTGGCACGACGAGGACGTAGAAATGCGCGATTGCGAAATGACGCCCCTGTGCCGGGCGGCGCTGTGGTATTCGCGACGGGTTGAAATTGACGGCAGCCGTTTGCACGGCATCAAGGCCGTGCGCGAGTGCGACGAAGTGCGCATGCGCAATTGCGACGTGGATTCGGCCGAGTTCGGCTGGCTCACGCGCGGCCTGCAAATGACGGATTGCGCCGTGAAGAGCGAATATTGCGCCTTGCGCGCGCGGAACCTCCGTTTTGAAAATGTGCGCATGGAGGGCAAGTATTCCTTCCAGTACATCGAAGACGCCGTTTTTGAGAATTGCACGTTCGACACAAAGGACGCTTTCTGGCACGCAAAAAACGTCGTCGTGCGCAACAGCGTGGTCAAGGGCGAATACCTGGCCTGGTACAGCGAAAACGTTACCTTTGAAAACTGCAAAATCATTGGCACCCAGCCGCTGTGCTATTGTAAGGGACTCAAACTTGTCGAATGCGAAATGGTCGATACGGACCTGGCCTTCGAGCGCTCTGCGGTGGAGGCGACGATTACCACGCCGGTGATCAGCATCAAAAATCCTCTGCGCGGCCATATCCGCGTGCCGGAGGTCGGGGAAATCATTCGCGATATTCCCGAGGCAAAGGGCGAAATCCTCATCAACGGGCGGCGCGCCGCCTGCGCATAGGAAGGTGGGAAAACCGTGCGAGGGAAAAGGCGTATTTTACGGGCGATTTGCTGCCTGCTGGTCTTGGCGCTATGGCCCGCGCTTGGCGCAGGAGCGGAGGCGGACGGCCAGTATATCCGCATAACAGACGGCGATGTGGAAGTTGTCTTCGCGCTCAATGACAGCGCGGCGGCGCAGGCGCTGTACGCGCAGTTGCCGTTGACGCTGCCGGTGGAAGACTATGGAGGAAACGAAAAAATCTTCTATCCGCCCGAGGAATTGGACGTGCAGGACGCGCCGTTGGCGGAAGGCCCGGCGGGAACGCTGGCATACTACGCCCCCTGGGGCGACGTGGCCGTATTCCTCGGCCCCTGCGCGCCGGCGGCGGGACTGTACGCGTTGGGCGAAGCCGTCTCCGGCGCGGAATTTGCGGCGGCGTTGAGCGGCGAAATCACTGTGGAAGCGGCGGGGGAGGAGACAGCGATGCAAATGAACGTGCAGATTGGCGACAGCGTTTTTACCGCCACGCTGGAAAACAACGCCGCGACCGAAGCCTTTGTGGAAACCATGCAAAGCGCGCCGCTGGTTGTGCAAATGCGCGACTATGGCGGATTTGAGAAGGTAGGCGCCCTGGGCATGGAATTTCCCGCCGACGACCGGCGCATCACCACACAGGCAGGAGATATTGTCCTCTACGGAGACGACCAAATCGTCGTTTTTTACGGTTCCAACACCTGGAGTTACACCATTCTGGGCAGGATTGACGACCTGGACGGCTGGGAGGACGCTCTGGGCGACGGGGACGCAACGGTGACATTCAGCATGGAGCCATAATTCCCATGCTGGAGCTGTCGAAATCGCCCGCCAGCCTGTGCGGACGGAAAGGCAAGTCCCGGCGGTGTTGCATCTCAAGTTTTCAATTTGGGCCGCGACAGTTTTGCCTTTGGCGGAACCGCTCCTCTCCAATTTTCGCTCCGGCAAAGGGAATGCGCCTGCGCAAAAATCCCCGCGTTTTCGTTGCGGCGAGGCAATTTTGACGGTTTTCAAAGGGGCAAAACCGGCCGGCTTGCCGGAAGCGACTTTACCGGCGGCTTTGCCCACTTTATTTGACAGGCCGAGCGTGGAGCCATCGTTCCACGCTTTCGGCGCGTCCCGAAGCCATTTGGCGAAAGGGAAATGGCGCTGGGAAAGATGCGCCGGGCAGCGCGGCCTACGCGTGTGGCGAGCGGACCTTTCGTAAACCGAGAGCGGAAAGCGAGGCAAGGCATGCGCTGCGCCCGGAAATATGCGCCTGTTTTTGCGTTGTGCGCGATGGTGTTTTGACGTGCAGGGAACGTCGCCTCATGCGCTATGCTTTGTGGGCAGGCGTAGCAGGGCCGTATTCAAGACCGGATCGGTTGGACCGTTCTGTCCCGCAAATGTGGCGACTTGCCATCTGCGTTTCAGCGCGATTTCGCATGCATTCCCTGCGACGGCGTGGACGGCCGACCCATACGGTTCGATTGTGCCTGCTTGGATGCCTCGCCGTGCGAATGCGACGGCTCGCTATTTGCGTTTCGTCGCGATATTGCGTATGTATTTTCTGCGGCGAGCACGGCTCGCCCGTGAGATTTGATTGTGCCTGCTTGGACGCCTCGCCCTGCAAATGCGGTGGTTCGCCGTTTGCGTTTCAGCGCGATATTGCGCGTGTATTTCCTGCGACGGTATGGTGGCCGACCCGTGCAGTCCGGTTTGAGTATGCTTGGATGCCTCGCCCTGCAAATGCGACGGTTTGCCATCTGCGTTTCGTCGCAATATATTGATGCATTCCTTACGGCTGGCATAACTTACCAGCACAGTCTAGTTTGAGTATGCTTGGATGCCTCACCCTGCGGATGCAACGGTTTGCCATTTGCGTTTCGTCGCGATATTGTGCGTGTATTTCCTGCGACGGTATGGCGGCCGACCCATACGGCTCAGCTGGGCCTGGTTTTTGGACGCCTTGCCCTGCAGATGCGGCGGCTCGTCATTTGCCTTCCAGTGTGATATACTGCGGCTGGCAAAGCCCGCTTGCGCGGCTTGGTTGGGCCCGTTTGGACGCTCTGCCCTGCGCCGTCCGGCGGCGGGGCGCCATTTGCATTCCGGCTCATGGCGGCGCGATGTTTTTGCGTATCCTTTCCCGTGGACGAGCCCTTGCCGCCCGCGGAGGAACAATTTATCCATACCAACACCAAAGGAGGCCTTCGGCATGGTTTACAGAGATTTTCAGGACCTGAAGCTATCCGCGCTCGGCATGGGCGCAATGCGTTTGCCCGTCGTGGATGGGGACGACGCCAGAATCGACGAACAGGCGACCGCGCAGATGGTGGACTACGCCATAGAACACGGTGTGAACTATTTTGACACGGCCTGGGGATACCATGGCGGAAATTCGGAAACCGTCATGGGCAAAGCGCTGGCCAGATACCCGCGCGAGCGTTACTTTCTGGCCACGAAGTTTCCTGGCTATGATTTGAGCAACATGGACAAGGTGGAGACCATCTTTGAAGAGCAGTTGCGCAAATGCGGCGTCGACTATTTTGACTTTTACCTGTTCCACAACGTCTGCGAGATGAATATAGACGCCTATCTGGACCCGAAATACGGCATATTTGACTACCTTGTGGCCCAAAAGCGCGCAGGGCGCATCCGCCATCTCGGCTTTTCTGCGCACGGCAGTTGCGAGGTGATGCGGCGTTTCCTCGAGGCGTATGGCAAGGAAATGGAATTTTGCCAGATTCAGCTCAATTACCTCGATTGGGGTTTCCAGGACGCAAAGGGGAAAGTGGATTTGCTGCGCGAATACGGCCTGCCGGTTTGGGTGATGGAGCCGCTGCGCGGAGGACGCCTGGCGCATTTGGCGCCGCAGGACGAGGCGCGCCTGCGGGCCCTGCGGCCCCAGGAGGAAATTGCCGCCTGGGCGTTCCGCTTTTTGCAGAACATCCCCGGCGTGACGGTCACGCTTTCCGGCATGTCGGATATGGCGCAGATGCAGGCCAATAT
>CAJFUU010000114.1 GCA_904420265.1 uncultured Clostridia bacterium | reverse complement strand
AGGTGGAGATGTTCGGCTACACCCGCCCCGAGGACAGCGACAGGATGCTCAAGGAGCTCATCGACAAGGCCTGCCGCCTCGTGGAGGGGCTGGGGCTGCACTATCGCCTCTCCAAACTGGCCGCGGGCGACTGCTCCGCCTCCATGGCTACCACCTACGACATCGAGTTGTGGATTCCCAGCATGAACGAATACAAGGAGTGCTCCTCCGTTTCCAACGCGCGCGACTATCAGGCCCGCCGCGGCAACATCCGCTTCCGCCGCAACGAAACGAAGAAGCTGGAGTTCGTGCACACGCTCAACGGCTCCGGCTTGGCCACCAGCCGCCTGATGCCCGCCATCGTCGAGCAGTTCCAGCAGCCGGATGGCAGCGTAATGATTCCCGAAGTGCTGCGTCCCTATCTGGATGGCATGGAGAAAATCTCCCCCAAGCGCTGAAAACGTCATGTTGCGCGGAGAGGCCCTGGCGGCGTCTCCGCGCTTTGTAATGCAGGGCGCAAACAGGGAGGCGTCGGGATAACAGACTGCCAGCGCGACAACGCCCGCGAGACAGGGAAGCAAACTTGCGGACAGGGAAACCCATGGACGTAAGCGACCGCAGGCTGTGAGCGCGGCTGCCGGAGCGTCTTCGCCGCTCGGCAAATTGCCACCTTGCAGCTGCGTTTTGCATTCGCACAGGGCTTGATAATTGCGCCGCAGGCAGGAATCTTCCACGTTTGGCAAATTGCCGCCTTACGGCTGCGTTTAACATTCACGCAGGGTTTGGCAATTACATCGTGAAATCTTTCCGCCTTGCAGCTGCGTTTGATATTCCCATATAGCTTGGCATTACACCAAGAAAGCCTCGCCGTTTGGTGAAGTATGTCGCTTGGTAACTGCATTTGGCATTCCCGCAGGGCTTGACATTTGCGCCGCAGGTATCTTCACCGCTCGGCAAGTTGTCGCCTTGCGGCTGCGTTTGACATTCCCACAGAGCCTAGCATTACACCAGGAAAGCCTCGTCGTTTGGCGAACTATGTCGCTTGGCAACTGCATTTGGCATTCCCGCAGGGCTTGACATTTACGCCGCAGGTATCTTCACCGCTTGGCAAGTTGTCGCCTCGCAGTTGCGTTTGACATTTCCATTTTGACATCCCCATATGGCTTGGCAATTGCTCCAGAGAATCTCCGCCACTTGGCGAAGTTTGCCGCCTTGCGGCTGCATTTGACAATCTCGCAGGCTTGGCAAATTGCGCCGGGGCATCTTCCCCGCTCGGCAAATTATCCCCTCGCGGCTGTGTTTGACATTTCCGCAGGGTTTGACAATTGCACTGCATGAAGCAAAACTGCTTCTGTTTCCTGTTTTTCAGGGCCGTTTTTGCACTCGAGGGCTTTGTCCATGCTCTGCGGCCTACTGGGAGACAAATCTTACACGCATGGAGAATTTGCTTTGCATAAGCATCCGCCGGCGCGGCTGGCGCGCGAGGTGGAAATCCCAGCATCGCCTTTTCAGGGAAATGTCAAAGCGACGAAGACAGGGGCAACGCGAAATCCCGGCGCTTGAAGCCCGCGCGTTTTTCGGGCGGCGGCCGGCACAGGCGTGCATCTTTTTGCGCAAAAGCATGCGCATCTCCCAAAATGTCAAACTTGCCGCACACGCCGTCTGTTTTGTGCGAACAGCCTCTCTGCGCTTCCTCGCCAATCCTCTGTTTTCCCCTTTGGGAGAAGGTTTTTGCCGTTGCGGTTTTGCCGGCGTTCTGTGCGCGCAGGGACGCTTTGGCCGCTCCACATCATGCATTTTTGCGAGGAAATTTGTTCATTCTGCCTCAAGGATTTTTGCCGGATTCCGTTACAATTTTACATTCATACGCTATAATATAAAGAAACATCTGCAAAGGGGTTGCGCGTACCCATGCGACATGAAAAATCCTGTGGCGCCGTGGTCTTTAGCCAGATCGACGGCGCATGGCGCGTTCTGCTCATTCGGCACGAGCACGGGCGGCATATCTCCTTCCCCAAGGGCCATGTGGAGCCAGGGGAAAGCGAACGGCAAACTGCCGAACGTGAAATCCTCGAAGAAACCGGCGTGCGCGTCAACGTGGACACGCGCTTCCGAGCCGAAAACCGCTATATGGCGCGGCCGGACGTAGAAAAACTGGTGGTGTTTTTCATCGCCGTCGCCCGGGAGCAGACGCCTGTCGCTCAGGAGGGCGAAGTGGCCGTTGCCGAATGGGTGGAGGTTGGCGAAGCTGCAAACCGCCTCACCTACGAACAGGACCGGCGAATCCTGCGCCGCGCGCAGAAGTATCTGCTCAAAGAAGCGGAATAGCCGGCAAAAAGGCGGAAACGCGCGTTGCGTCTCCGCCTTTTGAGCAAATTCACCTGCAAACGCCTCCATTTTCTCTTCAGTTATGGAGGCGTTTTTTGCCGCCACAGCGGCCGTACATACAAGCCCTGCCCCGTTTGCCGCTGCCTGTCGCTCTTTCTCAGCAGATCACGAACGAAACCGCCTTCCACGGCCATAAATGGCGGTTTGCAAGAAAACCGCGCTTTCGAAGGGCGGCAATTTTCGCGAAGAATCCACCGCGCTTGAGAACAGACGGCCTTAAAGTCTGTTTGGGACGGGAAAATCCACAGACTTCATGGCGTCAAGCCAAGAATTCGGAGCGGCAAGCGGCGGAAAGGGCGCTGCGGAAAATTTCTAAACAGCCTCCAGCGTGTGTTTGAAAGGAGAAAATCCGCAGTTTCGAGGGGATTTTCCGCCAGTTTTCGCAAAGAATTCGCATCGCCAGAATGGCGCAAAAGACGCCGGAATGGCCTTTTAAAGATTTTTCAAACAGCCTCTAGCCTCCCAATTGATAACCGGCGCCTTTGCGGGTGAGTATAAAATCCTCCAGTCCGACGGCCTCCAGCTTTTTGCGCAAGCGCGTCACGCTGACGGTGAGCGTGTTATCGTCCACAAAGCAATCCGTCTCCCAGAGGCGCAACATCATGCTTTCGCGCGAAACCACCTCGCCGGGGTGTTCCATCAGCGTCTGCAAAATGCGGAAATCGTTCTTGGTCAGTTCCAGCCGCCGCCCATCGTAAGTCAACGAAGCGTCCGCCAGGTTGAGAATTGCGCCGCGATGTTCCAACAAAGGCTGCGCACCGGAAAACTCATAGGCGCGGCGCAGGACGGCCTGCACCTTGGCCGTAAGCACCTGCAAATCGAAAGGCTTGGCGATAAAATCATCGCCGCCCATATCCATGGCCATGACAATGTTCATATTGTCCGAGGCCGAGGAAATGAAAATTACCGGCACCTTGGAAATTTTGCGAATCTCACGGCACCAGTGATAACCGTTGAAAAACGGCAGAGATATATCCATCAGCACCAGATGCGCGTCAAAGGCGACAAATTCCTTGAGCACGTTGCGAAAATCCGTCACCACACGCGCCTCGCAGCCCCAGCTTTCGATGTGGCGCTTAACGGCCTGGGCAATGACGCGGTCGTCCTCGACGATGAATATGCGATGGTTCACCTGCCGATCCTCCGCATTTCCAGATAGTAGCGCTTATCGCGCGCCTCGCCCATGGAAAACGTCTTGCGCGGCAGCGCGCCGTGCGCGCGAATGTAAGGGAACAGTTCCGCCTTGTCGAAGGCGCGCGGCATGAATCCAACCGCGTCGTTGCGGCCAAGCAGGGCGCGCAAGGCGTCCTCGCCGTGAATATAGTCTATCTGCGCGCCGGGGTGCGAGCGCAGGTAGCCGTCCAGGAAACCCTGCAAGGGGCCGATGGGATGGCCCTGCGTGGCAAAGCCGGCTTCGCCGCCGGCAAAAGCGACGCGCACATCCTCCCCGCCCGCGGCGAAGGCGCCGCTTTCGCGCATGGCCGCCAGCACTTCCTGCGGCTCCACGCCGAAGAGCACGCGGTGGATCGGTTCAAACTTCAGCGCCGGACAGTGCAGATTGACCAGTTCCACCAGCGCATAGCGCGCCGGGTGCGAATCAAACTCCGCCGCCGAGAGGCCGCCCTTAACGTCTTCCCAGCACTGTTTGGCCGCCGCCAGCGAGTGATTGCCGTCGCCCACGGCATAAAGCAAGCCGCCGCAGGTTTCGCGCAGACGGGCCAGGGCCTCGAACACGCGCAGCGCCCGACCGTTTTCCAGCGCCCAACCGCGCACGTGGCCGCCGCTCATCATCAGGTCAAAGTCGTACAGCTCGCGGCCGGGGTCGTCAAAGGCCGGTTCAATGACGGTCCTCTCCGGGTCGTCAATCAGCATCATCACATGCGGGCACTCCAGCGGCGCGCCGGCGCGAATCTCCGCCCTCGGGGGCACGCGCTCCGGGACGGTGCCTTCCGTGGCGCGAATCAGGCTGCGGCTGCCGGGCGCAAAATCGTACTGTTCCAAATCCACGCAGGCCAACAGGCCCTGGCGCATTCCGGCGCTTGTTTCGCGCTCGACCAGAGCGAATCCTTCCGGCACGGCCACGCGCACAGCGCCGCCAAGATAGACGCGCATTGCCCCGTGAATTTCTCGGATGCGCTGCGCGCGTTGCTCAAGATAAATTTCCGGCAGGATGATGTGCAGCGCCGATGGCGCGTCGCCCACGAATTTTTCCACATCCGCCCAATAGCCCGCATCCGCCGTGAATTGGTCGCAGGCGACCACCGCCCACTTTTCATAGTTCAGCCCGTGCGCAGGCAAAAGAATTTCCCCCGTGGACAGGGCGATATTGCTGTCTTTCATGCGTTCCCCCTCCGAAAAAGAGAGAAGCCCCCGCGCGGGAAACTTCCCTCGTATTTGCAATCCTCAGCGCAAACCCAGGGCCGCGAACCGGAAAACCGCAAACGCTGCGCGCGGCCGACGAGGCCGTCGCGCCGGGCGTCCAACGGGCCGCGCTTTGCTGCGTTCCCGAGAGCGCCGCGGAATCTGTCGAAAAACGCCTCAAAACGCGCTTCGGGGGCCGCCGCTTTGGCGCCGCCTTCCCACCCCGGCGCGCGCAGCCTGCGAATCCTCTGCGCGAGCCGGCGAAAATCCCCCGAAATTGCGATTTTTCCCT
>CAJFUU010000113.1 GCA_904420265.1 uncultured Clostridia bacterium | reverse complement strand
TCGGCTCCAAGGCCCTCGTTGCTTCGCGCATACCCTCTTGCAAAGGTGTGTCTAAAATCCCAGGCGCCTCCCGTCCGCTATCCTGGGGGATGTAAACACTCTCGCTGTCGGTTTGGCCTGCTCGCTGTTGAAAGCGATTTGCGCACTTCTACGCGTTTTGACCTTCGTCAAACGTGCCAATGTTCTCCATCGCCTGGCGCGCACAAAGCGGAGGTTCCTTACACAACATCGCCCAACCGCTTTCGTGCAGGCGAGCCGGTTGGCGGCCTTCGGAATATACGTCTTTTCCCTTCGTTGTTCGTGGCGATAACCTGTCAGAAGCCATTTGCAAAAGGCATCGCGCCAAGCGGCATTTCCCTCACCGCCGCCGCCAACGTCCGCGTTCACACACTTTACGAGGGATAACCCATTCTGTGCTTATATAACAAGACACCTCTCGTTGCCATTTCAGCCGACCTCTGCCAGTATTCGCTTTTGCCACATTCCCATCGTTCGCGGCAGGCAGCCCAATGCCTCCAACCCAGGCTTATACGACAACAAAACGTCCCCGCCGGCATTCCCGTCGGCCGCGTCCAGTCCTCGCTTCCACGTATCCCATCGTTCACGGCAAGTTGCTCGACACTCCGGCCAGCCCTATACAGCAACAAAACCTTTTCACTGCCATTCCAATCAGCCTTGGCTGATTCCCGCTTCCATACATCCCATCGTTCACAGCAGACAGCCCAACGCGTCCAGTCCGGACTGCGCGGCAACCGCGCCTTCCCGCCGCCAATTGACCAGCGCTGGCTGATCCTCGCTTTCCCGTACCGCATCGTTTGCGGCAGGCTGCCCGACGGGTTCAATCTTCCGGCAACAGCAAGGCGCCCTGTCGCTGGCGTTTGTTTGGAAATTTCCAAAAATGCGCTTTGGGTGGGTTTTCCGCCATTTCGCCGCTGCGCATTCTCCCCTGGAATGAACGAAAAATTCTCACGGGGCGGCGATTTTTTTCTTTCATGCGCACTCTGGCGCAATTTCTTGGCGGCTCACGCCGGTGTATCTCTCCCGCGCGTTCCTTCAGCGCTTGCGATAAGCGCTCGGCGGCATACCCATGTAACGATGAAATACCTTTCCAAAATAGCTTACGGAGGCAAAGCCGCAGGCGGTGGCAATCTGCGTGGCGGAAAGTTCGCTCTCGCGCAGCATCTGCGCGGCATGGCGCAGGCGCACATCTGTAAGGCAGGCGATGGGCGTCGTATCCAGTTCCTGCCGGAAGCAACGCAGGCCCTCGCGCGCGCACACGCCCGCAGCGGCGGCAATCGCGGAAAGTTTGACGTCCTCGGCGTAGTGCCCGTGAATATAATCGAGCATTTTCTTCACGCGCTCGCTTTCCGGGCGTGGTTCGGCGCTTTGCGTTTCCAAATGGGGACGCGCCAACGCCCACACGCGCCGCCAGGCCCGGGAAAGCGCGGCGCAGATTTCCATTTCGTATCCCTCCGGCTCGTCTGCCGCGCAGCGAAACGCCGCCTCCATAATTTCCAGTATCTCCCGCTGGCGCGTCTCCTCACGGCGGAGGGGCATCGCCTCCAGCGCCGCGCAGGCCGAAAACGGCTCAACATAGCGCCGCAAAACGCGCTCTGTTCCGGTCACGGCTTCGGCGCCGAACTGCTGCACGCTATAACGCACGCCGGCCATGCCTTCATGGGCGCGGCTGGTGTGCAAAACGCCCGCGTTCACCAGGCAGCCCTCGCCCGCACGCATGGTGAACGTGCCTGCGTGGGTGGAATAGTCCAGCGCGCCTTCGCGCACAAAGACGAATTCAAACATCTCATGCCAATGCCAGGGCACCTGGCGGCCTACGTATCCGTCCAGACAACTTTCCGAGGCCGTGTAGGGAAAATCCGGCGCGCAACCGGGTATGCTTTCCCGCCGGCTGCCGGCCAACTGCAACTCTGTAATGTGCTGGATCATACGCACCTCCGCAATCCATCGTTTTTTTACCAAGTTTCGTCGCAATAGTATTTGCTTTTCACCGCCATTTGCGGTATATTTCAAGCACAGGCAAAAACCGATTTACCACGGTCAGGAGGGACGAACATGTTGTTTGTCAATATTCACAATTCCGGCGCGTTTTTCCGTCAAATTGAAAAATGCGTGGGCAACGTCGCCTATGTAGACGCCCACGGCATTCGCCGCGACCTCAAATCCGTGGCCGCACAACTCGCCAACGCCGACTTTTTGCCCGAGCGGGACATTCCCGCGCTGGAAGTGTTTGCCGACAGGGCGGACGACCGCGAACGGCTGCTGCGCTACATGATGCAAACGCGCTGACAGCGCCTGAAAATCCCGCTTGCGCCGGCAGGCCCGCAAACAGAGGCATGCCGTATGCGAATAACGCGGCGACGGCCGCGTTCGCGGGCCTTGTTCATTCGCTTTGCGTTATTGTTCCACAATGCGCACTGCATCGCCATTGCTGGTCATTTCCACCGTACCTTCGCGCGTGAGCAGCACGCGCGCGCCGGCCAGTTCCAGCGCGTACACGGTTTCCGCATCCTCAAGGTCTTCCGCGTCGCTGGTGATAACGGCATATTCGGGCGACACAGCCTGGAAAAACGCCGCGCTCAGCGCCGCATAGCGGCCGTGATGGGGCGTTTTGAGCACATCGCTTTGCAAGTCGCCCTCGTCAAGCAACTCGGCCAGGCGCGCATTTTCGGCGTCGCCGGCCAGCAGAAAGCGCACCGCGCCGTGCGTGACGCGCACGACGAGCGAAAAATCGTTTTCTTCGTCCTCGCCATAATCGCTTGCATTGGCCACGTCGATGGCGAAATTGCAGCCGTCCAACGCAAATTCGACGTTTTCCGCAAAAGCCTCGGCCTGCAAGCCCGCCTCGTACAGCGCCTCCCGATACTGGCGGAACTGTTTGGAATCTTTTTCGTAATCCGGCTCAAGTACGCGCGCAATTTCGACGCCTTCAATGACCTTGTCCGCGCCGCCCACGTGATCCTTGTCAAAATGCGTGATGATCAGCGCATCCAGGCGCTCAATGCCGCGCGCGTGCAAATCGGCGACAATATCCTCGCCGGACTTGTTGACCCCGGCGTCGACGAGCACGGCGGCATCCTCCGTATAGAGCAAAATGGCGTCGGCCTTGCCCACATCGTAAAACACTGCCGTGAGCGTATCTTCCTCTGCGCCCGAGGCGGCGCAGCCACACATTGTCAGGCAAACGAAAACCAGAACCAGCGCCACCTTGCGCACAGCGAACACCCCCAGTGCAAATTGCGCGAACGCGCGCAGACTTCTCCGCCTCCGGTTTCTTTGTATGGGCCAGAGGCCCCGTTTCGATCTTGCACCGGCACGCAAAAAACTGAGCATGTTTCAATGGCACTCCACGGCCTGCGCGCCGGGAGATTTCTCATTTTCAGTCGCTTGCGCTTCCGGACCTCTTTTGCATGACGGCATGCGCTCATATGTTGTTCCTTCGGCACATCGAAAGCCTTTTTCGCGGCGCGCGTCGGCATGTCCGCGCATTTTGCGCCTCTCAATCTCTTGGGAACGACGCGCATTCTCATGCAATCTCGCCGGGCATCGAAAGCCTTTCCACGGCGTACACCAGCTGTCCGCGCATTTTGCGCCTCTCAATCTCTTGGGAACGACATGCATTCGCACGCAATCTCGCCGGGCATCGAAAGCCTTTCCACAGCGCATACCGGCATGCCTACGCCTTTTGCGGTTCCCTATTTCCTGGGGATGACGCACCTGCTCGCAGCCTTCTGCCGGTTTGCAGCGCTGCCGGGCGGCACGCCGTTATGGCGCGCCGCGCCGGCGGTCACGCGGCAGGCGGTTACTCTGCCTGCGCCGCGCCTTTGTCGTAGACGGGCTTAAGCGCGCCGTAAAGTTCGCAATAAAGCGCATAGGCATCCTGATAGGCTTTCTGATTTTCGCGGATGGGCAGCGTTTCGGTTTCTACGCGGATAATGCCGGCGGCCTCTTCGAGGCTTCCCCACACGCCCGCGCCCACGCCCGCGACCAAAATTGCGCCATAGGCGCCGCCTTCGCCGGAGGCGGACATGGTGTACACCGGCAGGTCAAAGATGTCAGCCTGCATCTGCCGCCACAGCGGAGACACCGAACCGCCGCCGGAGGCGTAGACCTTCTCAATCGGCACAAAGCCGTTCATCAAATCCACCACCTGACGCAGCGAATAGGTCACGCCCTCCATCACCGCGCGGGTAATGTCGGCGCGGGTGGAGGAAAGCGACAAGCCGTAGAACACGCCGCGCGCGTTGGGATCGGGATAGGGGCAGCGCTCGCCGGACATGTAGGGGGCGAACAGCGCGCCGTTTGCGCCGGGTTTGGACTGAGCGGCCAAATCGCCCATCAAGTCGTAGACATTGCCCTTGCCCTGCGCGGCCATTTCCTTTAGATGCTCGCAAAGCGTGTCGCGATACCAGCGGTAGCTACCGCCAGCCGCCAGCGTGCAGCCGATGGCCTGCCACAGCCCCGGCGCGTTGTTGCAAAACATCTGCAGGGCGCCCTTGGGGTTGTCGAAGTACCTGTCCAGCGCCATGGAGACGTTGCCGGCCGTGCCAATCACCACGCCCACCACGCCGGGCTTCACCAGCCCCGCGCCGGTGGTCTGGATGACCGCGTCTCCGCCGCCGGCATAGACGGGCAGGCCTTCGGGCAAGCCCGTTTCCTCGGCGCAGGCGCGGGTGACGCGTCCAGCCAGGGCGGTGGATTCCAATACGTCCGGGAAAATGCCTTTGTCCAGCCCGGCCAGGGCGATGAGATCGTCGGCCCACACGCGTTCGCGGGTGTTGAAAAAGCCCGTGCCAGAGGCGTCGGAGGCGTCGATGGCCACCTCGCCGCACACCTTCATGCGGATGTAATCCTTCGGGCAGATGAAGCGCTTCATCTTCGCAAACAATTCCGGCTCTTCTTCCTTGAACCAGATCAGCTTGCCGCCGGTATAGCCGGCCAGCATCTGGTTGTTGGTATAGGAAAGCAACCCGGAAAGGCCGCCGGCTTTTTCGGTAATCCAATCGCACTGTTTCTGTGTGCGGCTGTCGCACCAGAGGATGGCCGGGCGGATGACGTTTTCATCCTTGTCCAGCGCCACCAGGCCGTGCATCTGGCCGGAAAAGCTCACGCCCGCGATTTGCTCCTTGGGCACGCCCGCCTTGGGCAGGATCACCTTCAGGCCGCGCACCACCGCGTCCCACCAATCAGATGGGTTCTGCTCCGCCCAGCCGGGCTTGGGCGTATAGAGCGGGTATTCCTGCGTGGAAGAAGCGAGCACCGCGCCCTGGTCGTCCACCAGGATGCACTTCGCGCCGGAAGTGCCGATGTCCAGACCGATCAGGTACTTGTTTGCCATGCGTCTCATCCTTTCGTCTTTTCGTCAGGCTTCACTTTGATTTTCTTGAAATTGATGCGGTTTTCCGTGCCGCGAATAAGCCTTTGAATATTGGAACGGTGGCTGAAAATGGTGACAGCCGCCAACAGGATGGCATAAATCAGGTACATCCAGAAATCAGGGCTGTCCCTGTAAATGATGCCCGCGGCGATGGGAAAGGCCACGGAAGTGGCCAGCGACGCCACGGACACATAGCCCGTCAGCCCCGCCACCAGCACTTCCAGCCCCAAAAGCCCCAGCGCCAGCGGCCAGGACAGGGCAAAGAGCATGCCCAGGGAAGCGGCCATGCCCTTGCCGCCGCGAAAGCCGTTGAACACCGGCCAATTGTGGCCGACTACGGCCATAAACCCGCCGATCAACAGCCCCGGATCGCCCGCCAGCCATTTGCCCAGCATGGACGCTATAAACGATTTGAGCACGTCGCCCACCAGCGTAAGCGCGCTGGGCAGCCAGCCCAGCGTGCGCAAAACGTTGGTGGTGCCCGCGTTGCCGCTGCCGTGTTCGCGTATATCCATATGATAGCGCTCGGACACGATGAGGCCCATCGAGATATTTCCCAAGAGGTATCCCGCCACGACGATCACCGCATACCGCCAGACCATAGCCATCCCTCCGCACAATGCATAAATATTGACAAAACCGCCCGGTCAATCCTCTTTTTTTGACCGTTCCCGGAGGATGAACCGCAGGGGCGTGCCTTCAAACCCGAACGATTTGCGGAACTGGTTTTCCAAATAGCGCTCATACGAAAAGTGCATCAGCTCCATGTCGTTGACGAACAAAACAAACGTGGGCGGCTGCACAGCCTGCTGCGTGGCGTAGTATATCTTCAGCCTGCGGCCCGAGGTGGCCGGGGGCTGGAGCGCCGCCTGCGCATCGGCCATCACGTCGTTTAAAACGCCGGTGGTGACGCGCCGGGTGGCCTCGGCATAGACCGAGCGCACGCTTTCAAGCACGCGGTTTGCCCGCTGGCCGGTCTTCGCGGAAATGAACAGCACCGGCGCGTACGCCATGAACTTGAGCTGCTCGCGCACGTCTTTTACATACTTTTCCAGCGTGCCGGTTTCCTTTTCCACCGCGTCCCACTTGTTGACGCAGATGACCGCCGCCTTGCCCTGCTCGTCGATATAGCCGGCAATTTTGGTATCCTGCTCCGTAACGCCCTGGGTGGCGTCGATGAGCAGAAGCGCCACGTCGCAACGGTCGATGGCCGCCAGGGCGCGCACCACGCTGTAGCGCTCGAGCGACTGCTGCTCGATGGCGCGCTTTCTGCGGATGCCGGCGGTGTCGATGATGACGAAGGA
>CAJFUU010000112.1 GCA_904420265.1 uncultured Clostridia bacterium | reverse complement strand
TTCAAAGAAAAACTGGTCGCGGTCAACCGCGTTTCCAAGACCGTCAAGGGCGGCCGCAACATGCGCTTCAGCGCCCTGATGGTCGTGGGCGATGAAAAGGGCCGCGTCGGCTGCGGCATGGGCAAGGCCGCCGAAATTCCCGAGGCCATCCGCAAGGGCCTCGACGCCGCGAAGAAGGAGATGCGCACCATCCCCATTTCCGGCACCACCATTCCCCACGAGGTGACCGGCGTGTTCGGCACCGGCAAGGTCAAGCTCCTGCCGGCTCCCGAAGGTACCGGCGTCATCGCCGGCGGCCCGGTGCGCGCCGTCCTCGAAGCCGCGGGCATCAAGGACATCGTCACCAAGTCCATCGGCTCCAACAACAAGATCAACATGGTCAAGGCCACGCTGGAGGGCCTCAAGCAGCTTCGCAGCGCCGAGGAAGTCGCTCGCCTGCGCGGCAAGACCGTGGAAGAAATCCTGGGTTAAGGAGGTGGCATGCATGAAGCTGAAAATTACGCAAACCCGCTCTACCATTGCCTGCCTCAAAGACCAGATTGCCACCATCAAGGCCCTGGGTCTGCACAGGATCGGCCACACGGTCGTCAAAAACGACGATCCCGCCATTCGCGGCATGATCTTCAAGGTCAAGCACATGGTGAAGGTCGAGGAGATTGAAGACTAAGGAGGGCTCGAGATGAAACTTCACGAACTCAAACCCGCGCAGGGCGCGACCAGCGCCGCCAAGCGTCTGGGCCGCGGCATCGGCTCGGGCCTGGGCAAGACCTCCGGCAAGGGCCACAAGGGCGCGAAGGCCCGCTCGGGCGGCGGCAAGCGGCCGGGCTTCGAAGGCGGCCAGATGCCCATTACCATGCGCCTGCCCAAGCGCGGCTTTACCAACAACTTCCGCAAGGAATATGTCGCCATCAACGTCTCCCGGCTGGAGGTGTTTGAAGACGGCGCTACCGTCACCCCCGTGGAACTGATCGAGATGGGCATTATCAAGAAGATCGGCGACGGCATCAAGATTATGGGCGACGGCGAACTGACGAAAAAGCTCACGGTGCTGGCCAGCAAGTTTACAGCCACCGCGAAGGAAAAGATTGAGGCGGTCGGCGGGAAGGCCGAGGTGATCTGATATGTTTCAGACGCTGAAGAATGCCTGGAAAATTGCGGATCTGCGCAAGAAGATACTCTACACCATCTTCATGCTGCTGATTTACCGCGTGCTGTGCTACATTCCCACCCCGGGCGTGGACACCAGCGTGATTCAGAACGCGCTGAGCAGCTATTCGCTCCTGGAGTTCATGAATATGATGACCGGCGCGAACCTGGGCAACTACTCGATTATGGCCATGGGCATTACGCCCTACATCAACGCCTCGATCATCATGCAGTTGCTCACCGTGGCCATTCCCAAGCTGGAAGAGCTCAACAAGCAGGGCGAGGAAGGCCGTAAGAAGATTGCGCAGATCACCCGTTACGTCACCGTAGGCCTCGGCTTTATCCAGGCCGTGGCGCTCACCGGCGGTTTGCGCGCGAACACTACGGGCACGCTGGGCTTGATCACCATCGGCTTCTGCCTTGCCGCCGGTACGGCCCTGGCCATGTGGATTGGCGAGCGCATCACCGAAAACGGCATTGGCAACGGCATCAGCCTTCTGATCTTCGCCGGCATCATTTCCAACTTCGCGGTCACTATCGGCAGCTACATTCGCACGCTGTTTGTGGACATTGCGCAGTTCCAGCTGGGCAGCTTCATCGGCATTGTGCTGGTGTTCCTGATCCTGGTGGTCGGCGTGGTGTTTGTGGACCTGGGCGAGCGCCGCGTGCCGGTGCAGTATGCCAAGCGCGTGGTGGGCCGCAAGATGTACGGCGGCCAGTCCACCCACATTCCGCTGAAGATCAACGCCAGCGGCGTTCTGCCTCTGATTTTCGCTTCGGCGATTATGCAGTTCCCCGCCACCATCTTTGCGTTTTTCCCCAACTGGGGCGTTTCGCAGTGGTGGAACGACAATGTACACATGATGAGCTGGGGATACCAGGTGATCTTCGCGCTTTTGATTGTCGCGTTCACCTTCTTCTATTCCTCCATCTCCTTCAACCCCGTGGAAATCGCCAAGAACCTGCAGCAGAACGGTGGCATGATTCCCGGCATTCGCCAGGGCAAGCCCACTTCGGACTTTATTCTGCGCATTTCCCGCAGGATTACGCTCTTCGGCGCGCTGTTCTTGGCCTTCCTGGCGGTTCTGCCCACGATCATCTACTCGATTTTCGGCCTGAATTTGCCGTTTGCAGCCTCTTCGCTGCTGATTGCAGTTTCCGTCGCCATGGAGACGATGCGTCAGCTGGAAAGCCAGATGACCATGCGGCATTACAAGGGTTTCCTGAACTAGTCGAGGGGGATGTCCATGAAGTTGATTTTTCTCGGCCCGCCAGGCGCGGGCAAGGGCACACAGGCGTTGGGCGTAGGCTCGCGCCTGAACGTGCCGCATATCTCCACTGGCAACATGCTGCGCGCGGCCGTACGCAACGAGACCCCCATGGGCCTGGCTGCCAAGAAGTACATGGACGCGGGCAAGCTTGTGCCTGACGAGGTGCTCATCGAAATGGTGCGCGAACGCCTTTCGATGGCGGACTGCCGCAAAGGGTATCTGCTGGACGGCTTTCCGCGTACGGTTGAGCAGGCCGAGGCGTTGGAGGAAATCGCGCCGCCGGATTGCGTGGTCAATATCACCGTGCCGGATGAGAAGCTGCTCGAGCGCCTTACCGGCCGTCGCGTATGCACCAAATGCAGCGGCACATTCCACATTTCCAAACTCACGGACGAGCGCATTTGCCCGGTTTGCGGCTGGACGCTGATGCATCGCGAAGACGACCAGCCCGTCACCATCCGCGAGCGGCTCAGGGTTTACCACGAACAGACCGCTCCGCTCATCGGCTATTACGAGGGCAAGGGCAAGCTCAGAACCGTAGATGGCGACTGCAAGCCGGAGGATGTGCTCGAGAGCATCCTCTCCGCTCTGGAGTAGCGCATGATTACCATTAAATCCGCCGCGCAAATTGAAAAAATGCGCGCGGCAGGGGCTTTGCTGCATCAGGTTCTTGAAGCGCTCAGGCAGGCGATTCAGCCCGGCATAACCACGCTGGAGCTGGACCACATGGCCGAAAAGCTGATTCGGGACGCCGGCGCGATCCCCTCGTTTAAGGGTTTTGAGGGCTTCCCCTTCTCCATTTGCGCATCCGTGGACGACCAGGTCGTGCACGGCTTTGCCACGAAAGACCGTCTGCGCGAGGGCCAGCTTTTAAGCGTGGACTGCGGCGTTATACTCAACGGCTGGCAGTCCGACAGCGCCTTTTCCGCATTGGTGGGAGAGGGTTCTGCCGAAGCGGAAAAGCTGATTCGCGATACGGAAAAGTGTTTCTGGCTGGGCGCGAACCAGGCCCGCGCGGGCAACCGCCTGGGCGATATCTCCCACGCTGTGCAAACCTATGCCGAGGCGCAGGGCTACGGCGTGATTCGCGATTTGTGCGGGCATGGCATCGGCGAGGAAATGCACGAAGATCCGTCCATTCCCAACTTTGGCAGGCCCGGGCGCGGCGTGCGCCTGCAGGCAGGCATGACGCTGGCCATTGAGCCGATGATTGCCCGGGGAGACTGGCACGTCTATCTTTACGACAACGACTGGACGGTGGCCACGCGCGACGGAAGCCTGTGCGCGCACTATGAGCACACCGTGTTGGTGACCGACGGCGAGCCGGAGGTACTTTCCCTCCCCGGCGCGAACGTAAAGGAGATGGCGCAATGAGCGCCCTGTGCCTGGAAAGAGGGCGCCTGGCGCGCTCAAAGGCCGGCAGGGACGCGGGCAGGCTTTGCGTGGTGGTCGAAGTGCTCGACGAGGACTTCGTGCTCACCTGCGACGGCCGTCTGCGCACGCTTGACCGCCCCAAGAAGAAGCGCAAGAAGCATCTTAAGCCCCTGCCCGCCCTGCAAACCGCTGTCGCGGAGGGGCGGCCGGTGGAAAATCACCAGTTGCGCCAGTGGATCTGCGAGGAGGAGGAAAAACTTGTCCAAGTCTGATGTTATCGAAGTTGAGGGCGTTGTTACGGAATCCTTCCCCAACGCCATGTTTGAAGTAGAGTTGCCCAACGGCCACAAGATTTTGGCGCACGTTTCGGGCAAGATGCGCATGAATTACATTCGCATCTACCCGGGAGACAAGGTCACCATAGAGCTGTCGCCCTATGACCTGACCCGCGGCCGAATCACCTGGCGCAGCAAGAACTAAGGGCTTCCTAAGCCCGACTTGAAGGAGGATATAGCCATGAAAGTAAGGCCTTCGGTGAAGCCCATCTGCGAAAAGTGCAAGATCATCAAGCGCAAGGGCCGCGTGATGGTCATTTGCGAAAATCCCAAGCACAAGCAGAAGCAGGGTTAAGAGCGGCGACTCCCCGCCGTGGGACGGGGAGCGCAGCCATGCCCGGGCGCTGCCCGGGCCGTGACGGACAGATCGGTTGCCAAAGCGGCTGCCCGCATCGCGGGTTTTGGCGGCCTTTCAATATTCTCGCGCCGTGCGTGTCGCCAGACGCGCGGCCAAACGCCGCAAAAGCGGCGTATCCAGTAGCCAAGCAATTTGGAGGTGCATTGAACCTATGGCACGAATCGCAGGCGTAGACCTTCCCAGG
>CAJFUU010000111.1 GCA_904420265.1 uncultured Clostridia bacterium | reverse complement strand
GGGGGCGGACGCGCGGCTCGAAGCGTGCGACGAGACGAACGTGCCGATGCGCTGTCTGGGCATGGATCCCCAGACCGACGGCGTGACGTACCTCTTCAACGGCACGGGCGCGCTGCCCGAGCGCATCGCCGTGCGCGTGTTCTTCTCCAAGGGCGAAGGCGAGCCAACCGGCAGCGCTACCTTCGATCTTTCCCCCGTCGAATAGCCATCAAAATGAAAAACCCGCCCGGAAGCGCGATTCCCTCGCCGCCTCCGGGCGTTCCCCTGCCCTGTTTTTTAAGCATATGTTCCATGGGTCCCGACGCGCGGTCCATTGATGACGGCGGCAGGCAACTTCCTCTATACGCCCGACGCGTGGATTTGCGGTCGCGGCGCTGTCGCCGCCTGTGCCGCCGACGCGAAAAGCGGCGTGAAGATCGCCGGGTATGCCCGTGCGGGCGGGGTCTAAACCTCCAGTCCCTCCAGCGCCTTCCGGGCGCCCTTGCCCACCAGCGCCACGGACGGCTCGGCGGAAAGCAACGCTTTTGCCATATCGTTTGCCGCTTCAAAGGTCATGCCGTCGATGGCGGCGATGACTTCTTCCTCGCTGCGCGTTTTGTTCAGCAGAAGCAGCCTCCGGCCGGCGGCGTTCATGCGCGCCGATGTGGATTCCTGGCCAAGAATGTAGCCTGCGCGCAGTTGCTGGCGCGCCATTTCAAATTCGCCCTGCGTCATGCCTTTTTCCGCCAGGGCGCGCACTTCGCGCAGGGTCATTTCCGCCACCTGGGCAAGCGAATCCGGCCGCGTGGCGGCGTAGACGGTCAAAAGCCCGCAGTCGGTGTAGGAATTGGGATAGCTGTAAATCGAGTAAGCCAGGCCGCTTTCCTCGCGGATTTTCTGAAACAGGCGCGAAGACATGCTGCCGCCCAACACGCTGTTGACCAGCGAAAATTCATAGCTGCGCTTATCCCCGATGGCGACGCCGGGAAAGCCCAGACAAAGGTTCATCTGCTCGGTATCTTTTTCCCGTGCCAAGCGCGTGACGGGCACGGAATGGGTCTGCGTATCGCGCCGCGGGCGCGCGCCGCCGCGCCAGGCAAGCAGGTGTTTCTCCGCCAGGGCGATGACCTCCTGCCAGTCGTAATGCCCGGCCAGGGCCAGCACGGCGTGTTCCGGGGCGTACATGTTGTGCCAGTAGGCGTGCAAATCCTCGCGCGTAAAGGCGGAAACGCGCTCCTCACTGCCCAGAATGGGGCGGGCCACCGGCTGGTCGCCGAAATGAGAGAGCATAATCAGTTCGTGTACCACGTCTTCCGGCGAATCCTCGGCCATGGCGATTTCCTCAATCACCACGCCCTTTTCCTTTTCCAGTTCCACGGGGTCAAATTTCGGCGCGGTGACCAGATCGGAAAGCACGTCGATGGCCAAAGGCAGGTTTTCATCCACCACTTTGGCGTAAAAGCAGGTGCATTCCTTGGAGGTAAAGGCGTTGAGCTGGCCGCCCACCGCGTCCATTTCCTCGGCGATTTGGCGGGCGGTGCGCCTGGCCGTGCCCTTGAAGGCCATGTGTTCGAGGAAATGGCTGATGCCCGCCTCCGGGGGAATCTCATACTGCGAGCCCGCGTCCAGCCACAATCCCACCGAAACCGAGCGCACATGGTCCAGCCGCTCGCCGATGACGCGCAGGCCGTTTGAAAGCGTAATTTGGTCAAACAAAGTGCATACCTCCCAGGAAGCGCCGATGCGCTGAAAATTCGAAACGCCTGCAGTCACAGCGCATGGCGCCGCGCGCGGCGGACGGACCGTCAAGACCGTTTGCGCGCAACAGCGACATACGTGAAGAAAACATCCCCGCAAATTGGCAAAACGGCGCGGTCCAGGCAGCGCCGCGGGCAACGCATCCTCATGCCGTTTCGGCGCTTCTTCCGCCGCTTGCGGCTGCGCCCGTCCCCGCAGGGCGCGCAAACCCGTTTCTTGCCAAGCGTGATTTTTGCCGTTTATGTTTGTTTATCCTCCCCCGCCGGATGGGGAATCATGCGCGCGCGGCCCCCACGCTGAACCGGAAAACTCCGGCGCGCGGGGGCCGCCATCGGGTTTGGCCAGTTTACCGCCGCGGGGGACGGCCGCCGCGGTCGCGTCCGCCGCGATCGCCGTCGCGGCGCGGGGGACGGCGCACGGGCATGGATTCGTCGTCGTACTGAATATCGTTGCGAATCAGGTTGATGCGGCCCTGCGAGTCGATCTCGGCCACCTTGCACTCAATTTCGTCGCCAATCTTGACCACGTCTTCCACCTTGTCCACATGGCCGTTGGCCAGCTTGGAAATGTGGATCATGCCGTCCTTGCCGGGCGCGTACTCCACGAACGCGCCGAAGGACATGATGCGGGCCACCTTGCCGGTGAATACGTCGCCCACCTTCAGCTCGCGCACGATGCCCTCGATGATGGACCTGGCCTTCTTGGCCGCCGCATCGTCGCTGGTGGCGATGAACACGCTGCCGTCGTCCTCGATATCAATCTTCACGCCG
>CAJFUU010000110.1 GCA_904420265.1 uncultured Clostridia bacterium | reverse complement strand
TATGGGGATATACCCCTTATCGGCTTTGGTATAGAATGCGGAAATACCGCTCTTCCGTATATGGAAGATATAACACATCCCAAGCCTTCCGGGAAGAGGCCATTTCCACACACACCCGCGTATAAAGATACAGGAAGATATAAACAAACGCATATATCCCGCATGAATTTTGCTCTCCCGCATGGCGCGAACCCACAACCTGCCGGTGAACGGCCGGCCGTTCTGCCATTGGGCCATGGAGAAATATGAATAAAACGCCTGAACCGCTTGGATTTTGGTAGACGCCTTACTCGAAAAGCAACGTTGCGCTTGCAACAACAATATAACCTTCTTTCGTTCATTGCAGGCGCTGCTACTTTCGACTGCGACGCAGAGTCCGTTTTCGCTGGCTTCGCCAAAAACAAAACTGCACAAATCGTCCTCAACCCTTCGGAAATAAGTTGCACAGACAAAAAGAAAACCCCTGAAAACGCTTCGTTTTCAGGGATCTTCGTCTGGCTCCTCAGGTATATGAAAAAAGCGCCGAGGCAATAAGCCTAAGCGCTACTGGCTCCTCAGGTAAGACTCGAACTTACAACCCTTCGGTTAACAGCTATGGAAAGACAGGCAAAACAGTAATTCCATCCTATTAAATGTAAACGCGGATAATCCGCTCTCATGTGATTTATTTGTGACCCAGGTTCCAAACCTCTTGCCTCCAAATCGTTGTGACCTTTCCCACAATATCTCAGCCGTCCTTCTACTTTCCAAAACGATAATCTTCGTGTATAATAATGCTGTATAAGAATAAGGAGGCGTTGAAGCATGGACGAAAAGGTCTATATTGCTATTGACCTAAAATCCTTCTATGCTTCGGTCGAGTGCGTCGAACGCAATTTGAACCCTATGGACACCCATCTCGTCGTGGCCGATGAAAGCCGCACGGAAAAGACCATCTGCCTGGCCGTCACGCCCTCCCTCAAGGCGTTGGGCGTCCCCGGGCGGCCGCGGCTGTTCGAGGTCGTCCAGCGCGTGCGCGCCGTCAACGCCCAGCGCCTCCGCAGCGCGCCGGGGCGCAAATTTGCCGGTTCCTCCCACAGCGCCGCGCTCCTCGCGGCCAATCCCGGCCTGTCGCTGGAATACATCGTCTCCAAACCGCGCATGGCTTACTACATGAAGTACAGCACGCGCATCTATCAAATCTATCTCAAATACGTCGAACCCAGGGATATCCACGTCTACTCCATCGACGAGGTGTTCATCGACGCCACCGAATACCTGCGCCTCTCCGGTCTTTCCGCCCGCGATTTTGCCATGGAAATCATTCTGGACGTGCTGCGCTCCACCGGCATCACCGCCACGGCGGGCATCGGAACCAACCTCTATCTGTGCAAAGTCGCCATGGATATCGTCGCCAAGCACATTCCCGCCGACGAAAACGGCGTGCGCATCGCCGAGCTGGATGAAATGCACTACCGCCGCCTGCTCTGGGCGCACCGCCCGCTGACCGATTTCTGGCGCGTCGGCAAGGGCTATGCGCGCAAGCTGGAAGCCCACGGCATGCACACCATGGGCGACGTGGCGCGCATGTCCATTGTGGATGAGGATTTGCTCTACAACCTGTTCGGCGTCAACGCCGAGCTGCTCATCGACCACGCCTGGGGCTGGGAGCCCTGTACCATCGCCGATATCAAGGCGTATAAGCCGGAAAGCCACAGCGTCGGCGCGGGACAGGTGCTCTCCTGTCCGTACAGCGTCGAAAAGGCACGCATCGTCGTGCGGGAGATGGCCGAATCGCTGGCGCTGGAACTGGTGGATAAGGGCCTCGTTGCCGCGCAGGTGGTGCTCGATATCGGATACGAGCGCGTCTCCGGAGACTACAAAGGCGAAGTCAAGCCCGACCGTTACGGCCGCTGCGCGCCCAAGCCCGCCCATGGCTCGGCGCGGCTTGAACGGCAGACGTCTTCGGCGCGGCTGATTGCGGAGGCGGTCATGAATCTGTACGACAAAATTGCCGATCCCCGTCTGACAATCCGCCGCCTGAACCTCACCGCCGCGCAGGTGGTAAGCGAAGAAGAGGCCGCGCGCCCGCAGGACCTCCCGGAACAACTCGATATGTTCACCAACTACGCGGCGCAGGAAGCGCGGCGCGAAAAAGAAGAATCCGAGCTGGCGCGGGAAAAGCGGCGGCAAAAGGCCGTTCTGGAAGTCAAAAAGCGCTATGGCAAAAACGCCCTGCTGCTGGGCGTCAGCCTCATGGATGGAGCCACCGCCAAAGAGCGCAACGGGCAGATTGGAGGGCATAAGGCATGAGCGATAACTACGAGGATATCATCCATCTTCCACACCACGTTTCTGCCAAACACCCGCGCATGAGCGCCCTCGACCGCGCCGCCCAGTTTTCGCCCTTCGCGGCTTTGAGCGGCTACGACGACGCTATCCGGGAAACCGCGCGGCAGACGAGCCAAAAGATTGAACTGGATGAAGAAGAAACCGCTCAACTTAACAGCAAACTGCATTTTCTTGCCGGTCTTGCGGCGCAATGTCCCATCGCAGCGATTACCTGCTTTGTCCCGGATGTGAAAAAGGAAGGCGGCGCTTATAGAACCATAATGTGTCAAATAAAGAAAGTTGATGAGAACAATCATGTTGTTATTCTGGCAAACAGCCAGTCAATCGCCTTTGACGATATTCTCGCAATCGAATGCGAAGAATATCCCTACCATGCATGAATATGACATTCAACGAAATCGAGACGTCGAGATACGGGTTTTTCCGAGAGTACTTAAAAAATCCAGCTTGAAAAAGAAGTAAACGCCCTGTCTCCCATCAAAAGGTTCTTCATGCGAAGAATGTTTTGGGAAGGCAGGGCAAGATCAAGTCCTAAGTCCGTTGCGTTGGGTTCTCTTTAGAGTGCTGCGTCCGCCCTCTGGCTGTACTTCCGGCTGATCCAGCGCACTTCACCCTCCAGCAGGATGGGATTCCAGCCCTCTATATTGACGCCCTGCAAAGTGTCGCCTTTATGGGCGATCATTACAGAGGTATATTTCGTGCCGGGGCCGGTGCGGACATGAATGGAGCCGCCCGTGACCAGAATTGGGTTCTGGATGGCCGGCTCCCCACCTGCGGATTCTGATAGCGGCTTGGCTTCCGCGTCCAGACCGAGAGCGTTGAGCGTGGCAAGATTGGTTTCGCCAGTCGCTTCCTGGCCTTGCGCCGTCTGGAAATCCTTCAGCGCCGCCTGCGTTTTTTCGCCAAACTCGCCGTCCGCGCTGATGTCCGCGCCGTGCGTATTGAGCGCCTGTTGCAGCCGCAGCGTGCGGTAACCCTTCATCCCCAGGCGCAGCGCGCAGGCCGGATTGTAGCGGACGACGCCGCACACCTTGCCGGAATACAGGGAGATGGAATTGGTACGCACGCCGTACTTCGTGCCGCGGGCGTGGACGATCTGCGTAGCCGAGGCCACCATCGTCACGTGGGTGATCTTGCTTAAGCGGCTGGTGCCGGAGTCCGTGCAGAGAAATTGCAGGTCGCCGGGCTGCTTGGCCATGTTGATGACCGAACTTCCGCCAAGGCTTTTGCCAATCTGGGCGTAGGTCGCGGGCCAGAGCAATTCGAAATCGTCATCGTAGATTTCTTTGTTGCTCGTAGGCACGCTGCCGCCGTACTTCCAGCGTTTGCCCTGCGCGGAATAGGCGCGGGCGACGAGGGAAGAACAGTCGAAGATGTTCTCCTGCGTGCGCCTGGCCTGGCTATATGCACAGCCGACTTTGGATAAG
>CAJFUU010000109.1 GCA_904420265.1 uncultured Clostridia bacterium | reverse complement strand
CGAGGCAAAGCGCATCTTGCAGGTGCAGCCCTCGCTGCCCTCCGTCATGCGGCAGCCCTCGCGCGTGAAGTGGAAGGTGCAGCAGGGACCGTCCTTGACTTCCAGACACATGGAAACGGGCTTTTTCAGCCCCGCAAGGATTTCCTTTGCCTTTGCGTCTATGGCGCAGAGGTTTTCCAGCGTGCCCAGAACGCCGTACATGTTCACATAGGCCATCGCCCGGGTGTCCTTCATGGCGATTCCTCCTCGACGGTGTATTGGAAGTATTTTAACACAAATATGTAAAGAATACAGCGAGAAAGCGTGGCAAAGGGGCAAAAAGGCGGCGAGGAAACGCTTTTCCGCCGCCCGGAACGCCGGCCAAACCCGCAAACGCAGAGCCGCTTTCCGAAAAAGAGGGGGAAATACGTTTTACTTGCCGCTTCGAAGCGTCTGCAAACGACGCGCTTGCGTCAGAGGTACGATGCCGGCAAATTCGCTTGCGCGCGTTTCGGGTTCTGCCGTCCTTGTCAACACGCTGAGGCGGCGGGGAATCGCTTTTCCGCCGCGGAACTTATTTCACCTTACCGCCAGGTTGTGCAGAAGGTATAGGTTTCCTCCCCGGGTTTGCGGACGTAGAGGCCGCCGTCATAGGTCACCAACGCGCCAAAACGTTCGATGAAGCCCTCGCCTTCGCCGGTTCCGACGCGGAACACATAGCCCTCGGAACCGTCAATTTGACCGATGTCCGCAAGGACGATGCGCCAGCCTTCGCCCGCGCCGGCCGCCAATTGGTCATACACGATTTGCGCCGCGTCCGCAGGGGCGATATTTTCACCTGCGTCGCCCATGATTTCCCGCGCGTCCTCAAAGGCGTAATCCTGCGGGTAATAGGCGGCGAATTCCTCGCTGTATGCCTGGCCCGCGGGTAAACGCCAATCGGTCACGCCGGGAAAGGAGAGGCCGCCGGAGGCGGCGGTGGCATAATAGACGCGCTCGATATCGAGGTTGGCAAGCAGCGTAGCGCGCGCCGTATCGAGCATGAATTGCAGTGTGGATTCGATGTCGTAGAAAATGAGGCCGAGGCTTTCCACTTCCATGGGCGCCTCCTCGGGATGCAGAAAAGTGGCCTCGTCCGACCAGACCACGGTCACAGAACGGCCGTCCGTCTCCACGCGGTCGTAAGCGAAATTGTGCTCCGTCAGCGCGGTGAGGCCGTCCAAAAGCGTTTCGGCGGTGCATTCGCCGGAACAGCGCAGGGGATATTGGCCCGTTTCCTCGCCGTAGGCGACGATATGGAGCAGGGCGACGCTTTCCGGTTCGGCCAGCGCGCCGGGCAACAGGGCAAGACAGAGGGCGGTCAACGCCGCGAACAGCTTTTTCAAGGGAATCACTTCGCTTTTCTCGGGCTGCGGAAGGTTTCCGCGCGCCTGTTGGACGCCTGCGGGTTTGCGGCGGTTCCCATCGCCGCGAATTTTCTGCGGGGAAGCTGGAAACGACGGCGGTGCGCCGCAGCGCGCCTGCGCCCTGGGCGAAGACGGCTGAAAAGCAATTTCCGTTATGAAAATGAACATACGGAGGCGGATTTTTCGCCTTGACAGCGGCAGGTTTCAATCGGCGCAGGTTTGCCGCGCGTTCCTCCGCCAGATTGCGCCGGAACGGGAAAGGCATTCGCATAAAAAGGCCGGCGCGCAGGGCTTGGAAACGCCGCCTGCGCGCCGGAAAACAAGGAATGCTTCAAACGCCTCGATTTGGCTTCCAGGGATGGCCTGAAAAGGGAAAATTCGCAGCGCCAAAGCGACGCTTTTTACGAAAATTTCAACCAGGTCCCTGAGGGCTTGTCAACACGGGCGCTGATAGCGGTTTTGCGGAAATTTCCGCGTCGGGCGCCGCCGCCAACGCGGCTCTGCTGCGGCGAACGCCGCATACAGACGCATGTTAGACTTTGAAATTGACGGAGGTGTCGCCCAGTTCGCTCTTGCCAAATTCGTAGTCGTTGCCGGGCAACAGGGCGTTCAGGGCGATGCCCACGATGGCCGCGACAGCCAGGCCGGACAATTTGATGCTGATGTCGCCAATGGTAAAGGACAGCGCGCCGTTGGTGGAATTCACCGTATCGCAGCCCAGCGCGCCGGAGAAGTGGATGCCCAGCGCCAGGGAGATGATGAGGGCGGCGATGATGACGTTGCGGCTGCGGGTAAAGTCCACCTGGTTTTCTACGACGTTGCGCACGCCGATGGCGGAAATCATGCCGTAGAGGATCAGGGAGACGCCGCCGATGGTGGCGGTGGGCATGCAGTGGATCAGCGCCGCAAATTTGGGCGAAAAGGAGAACACGACCGCCAGCACGGCGGCGATGCGGATTACGCGGGGATCGTATACGCGGGTCAGGGCCAACACGCCGGTATTTTCGCCGTAGGTGGTGTTGGCCGGCGCGCCGAACAGCGCCGCCATGGAGGTGGCCAGGCCGTCGCCCAGCAGCGTGCGGTGCAGGCCGGGATCGGCCACGAAGTTCTGCCCCACGGTGGAAGAAATGGCGCAGATGTCGCCGATGTGTTCCACCATCGTCGCCAGGGCGATGGGCACCATGAACGCCAGCGAGGAGATGATCAGCGAAGCGTCGCCGCCGTT
>CAJFUU010000108.1 GCA_904420265.1 uncultured Clostridia bacterium | reverse complement strand
TTGCGGACACATCCATGTGGGCGAAGCGGCGCCCGAGGTTTGCCCTGTGTGCGCGCATCCCAAGGCTTACTTCGAATTGCAGGCGAAGAACTACTGAGAATTGCCGTTGCAGTCGGATGAGCCGTGCGCTTCCCGTCGGCGTGCCGATGGAGAAACCAGCGCCGAAAGCGTCCGCGTTTTCCGCGACGCCGGCATGTGCGGCGCCCAACGGCCTCTGCCTGCGTGATTTGAAAATGCCTTTCCGGCATGACAGATACGACCATCCCCGCAAGATATATTGCGGGGATGGTTTTTATGGATGTGGGATGAGCGGAATGCTTCACGCTAAGATGCTAGGAGAGCAGAATTCTTCGCGCTAAGATGCTAGGAGAGCGGAATTCTTCGCGCTAAAAAGCGTCCGCGTTTTCTGTATCGCCGGTATGCGTAACGCCAAACAGCATCCGCCTGCGTGATTTGAAAATGCCTTTCCGACATAGCGGATACGACCATCCCCGCAGGATACATTGCGGGGATGGTTTTTTATAGACGTAGGACAGGTGGAATGCTTCACGCTAAGCTGCTAGGAGGGCGGAATGCTTCGGCGTTAAAATGCGTCCTCGTTTCCTGCACCGCCCGCGCGCACGGCACCTAGCAGCTTGCCTCTGTATGATTTGCAAATGCCCTTCCGATATGCCAAATGCAACCATCCCCGCAGGATGCGTTGCAGGGATGGTTTCATAGACACAGGACAGGTGGAATGCTTCACGCTAAGCTGCTAGGAGGGCGGATTGCTTCGGCGTTAAAATGCGCCTGCGTTTCCTGTGCCGCCCGCGCGCAGCGCCTAACGGTCTGCCCCTGTATGATTTGCAGATACTTTCTTACATGGCAAGCACAGTCATCCCTGCAAGATACATTGCAGGGATGATTTTCATGGATGTCCGATAACCGAGGTGCTCCGACGCCAAAAAGCGTCTGCGTTTCCTGTATCGCCAGTATGCGCAGCGTCAAATTCCCCGACTTGTAAGCGCGCCCTGCGCGGCAAGCAAACCGTTCCCGTTGGATGTTATCGCACAATGGTTTTTTACAGCCGACGGCCGGAAGCAAACTGCCCCGAGCAGCCGGCTTCGGCGGTCTCAAGGCGCCGCGGCCAGAAGCCAACTCTATAACATTACAAGGCAAGCCAAGCGGTTCTGCCTGGCATTATGGCGCATAAGTCTCTTCAAATACAACGCCGAACCATTCGCTTTTGCCGGCGCCTCGCATCCATCCCCATACCGCTGCCATGGCCGGAAAATTCCATGCCGCATGCGCAAACGGATACAAATTCTGGTTGTGCAACGGCAAAACAATGCGTCGGCGCACCCAAACCAGCAAATGCCGTTCGGCAAACGATATAGCGCGCATAGCTCTTTCCCTCAAGTTCCTTTGCCCGTCTCTTCCTTCTGCGCCGGTTGCCGCAAAGCCCGGCGTACCGGCAATAGCGCCAATCGTTTTCCCCTTGCGCGATGCATGGCGTGCGCCTGGTACCCTTTCTTTTTCCCTCCGCTTGCGCATCTCCCCTTTGCGACAGGCTCTTCGAACCCCCTTGTGGGGCGCATTTACCCTTCCAACAGAATTTGATATGTTTTGGGACTTCTAATGCGCGGCAGCATGCGCATTGGAAAAGCCGCCCAAAGGGCGGCTCAAATCGTACAGGCTGGTATCCACCGTCCTGTCCTTTTTCTGCGGCAGACGGTTCCCTCGCGTCTCCGCTTGCCCTCCTGCACGTTGACCAGAATCTGTCAATGCGCAGCCGTCCCGAAGAATCCGGACTTTCAAAAATATTGCGGAGCGGCCTGGGGAAATCAAATCCGGCGGCATGCGCGGCGGATTTGCGGCGTCTGTCCGGAGGCAATTCTATTTTGCCGGAAGGAAAATATCTGCCCCGCGCAAAACCGGAGCGCTTTGCGGCCCCGTCCAGGGTGAAATTGCCTGGCCGCCTCAAAGGACAGCCTGCAAAATTGGGAAAACGCAACTGAACTCCCCCGGATGGCCGGCGCATACGTCCGCCTGGCGCGCTGGTGGCAAACGCTTCCACGAAAAACGCCGCGCGCTTCAATCTGCTTCCGTCAAACAGGGCCTGCCAGGCGCAGAGGCTCCAAAAACGCCCCCGCTCTTTCGGATGGGAATCTACAGCCCCAGCTTTTCCCGCCACGCTTCGCCCAGCAGAGTGAGAAGCATCTCGCGGCGGGGCATGCCCCCTTGCGCGCCAAAAGCGGTTACGGAAAGGCCGGCAGCGGCATTGCCGACCGTTACGGCCTGCAAAAGCGGCAAGCCAAGGGCCAGGCCAGCGGCAAAACCGGCGTTGAACGTATCGCCCGCGGCGGTGGTATCCACCACGTTCACCTGAAAGCCGGGCACATGCTGCATGCCTGAGGCGCGCGTGGCCACATAAGCGCCGTCGCCGCCGGACTTGTTGATTACGCACCCCACGCCCAAGCTGAGCAAATGGTCAATGCGCGCCCGCACATCCGCACCCTCGCCAAGCGTCGGGGTAATGGCGCGCAGCTCGGTTTCATTCGGAGTAATGTAATCCACCATAGCCAGCACATCCTCCGGCACCGGCGCGGCAGGAGCAGGGTCAAGAATCACGGTTTTGCCCATCGCGTGTAAGCGGCGGATGCCCTCAAACACGACCGGCAGGGGAATTTCGTGCTGCAAAAGGAAAATGTCGCAATCCGAAAGCGCTGGGAGCGTCTCTTCCAGCCAAGCCAAATCGCACGCGCCGTTGGCGGCGGGTACGACGATGATGTGGTTTTCACCCTGGGCGTTGACCTCGATACTGGCGGTGCCGGTGGTCTGTCCCTTGCAGACGCGCACCAGCGCCGTATCCACACCGTTTTCACGGAAGTTGCGCAGATAGCTCTCGCCAAAAGCGTCGTCGCCCACGCCGCCCGCCATGCGCACCGGCAGGCCAAGCCGCCCCAACGCCACGGCCTGATTCGCGCCCTTGCCGCCGGGAATGGTGGAAAAGGAAATACCCGTCAACGTCTCTCCGGGGCGGGGAAAGCGCTCCGCCCGCGTGACGATGTCCATGTTGATGGAACCGATGACCGCCAGTTTCTTCATGCCGACTCCTCCTCGATCTTACAGGTCGAAAAAGTCCTGATCTTTCGGTCTGCGCGGCGCAGTTCGGGATCGCGTCCCAGACGCCGGTCTTGCTCCAGACGCCGGACGCGAGCCGGATGCCGGACGCGACCCGGATGCCGGGCGTGATCCGGCCGGTTTCGAGCCGCTTGCAGAGCGGCGCTGGGCCGCTTGCCGGCGGCGCTGCGCCTCCCGGCGGCGGCGCGCTTCTTCCTGCCTGCGCTCGGCCTCCATGCGGTTGTATTCACGCCGCTTCGCATTGTAAATCATCTGCCTCTTGTGGTTGCGCACCATCTTTTTGCGCGCGCGCACAAAGAGGATTACCAACACAATTGCAATCAGTCCAAAGAGCAGGTACCAGCCGCCGCCGCTGGAAAGGAAGGGCTCCATGGGCCGCAGGAAGGGCAACACGTCGTACACCGTGGCGTACTCCGGTCGCGCCTCCACCGCGCGTTCGGCGGCGAGCATGGCGGTAATGACCTCTCCCTCGGGCGAAGTATAGGTCAGCGTGCCCACAATTTCGCCCTCGGCAATGGGGGCGCGCAGGTTTTCGTTGTAGGTGATGGTGGAGCGGGCGCGGAAATCTGCCAGCGCCTCCGCCAACGCCGTGCCGCCCGAACGCACGCGCCGCATATAACTGCCGTCGCTCAATTGCGTCAGGCGCAGTTCCAGCAGGCCGCGCTGGGCGTCGTCGCTGGCAGCGTTGGAGATGGACACGGTGTTGAATTCGCGGCCGCTGGCCTCGAAGAGGTCTTCCAGCAGGTAAGGCTCGTACTGCGCCAGGCCGTAGTCAAACAGCTTTTCGGTGTCTTCCCACTTTTGCGTGGTTTCGCTGGAAGTTTGCGCCGTGCGCATCACCACGGAAATCAAAAAAACGCCGTCGCGTTCCAGCGCGCCCACAAAGCACTGCCCGGCGCGGCTGTGAAAACCGGTTTTGATGCCGATGCAGCCCTCGTAGTAATAGGCGCTGTCAGGATTCACCATTTCAGCGGTGGTGACAATATTGTATTCCCCGCGGTTGACCGTGGGAGCCATGGTATACGTGGCGGTGGAAGCGATTTCGCGGAAGGTCTCGTTTTGCATGGCCTCCTGAGCGATGAGCGCCAGGTCGTAAGCGGTGGAATAGTGCGTGTCGTCGTGATAGCCGTGGGCGTTGGAAAAGTGTGTGCCCGTGCAGCCGATCTCAGCGGCGCGCTCGTTCATCATGGCCACGAAATTGTCGATGCTGCCGCCCACCAGGTAGGCAATGGCGTTGGCGCCGTCGTTTCCGGATTTGAGCATGGTGCCATACAGCAAATCGCGGAAAGTCATCACCTCGCCGGCGAATACCGGCACAATGGAGCTGTCCGAGGGGATGTTCTGCGCCACCTGCGGGATGGTCACTTCCTGATCAAGGGGTATATCGCTTTCCAGGGCCAGCAAAACCGTCATGATTTTGGTGGTGCTGGCAGGATACATGCGCACCAGGGAATCCTTGTCAAAAAGCACGTCGCCATTGCTGCCGTCCATCAGCACGGCCGTCTGCGCGTAAAGATGGCCCTCTTCCAGCGCCCCGGGCTGGTTTTCATCCCAGTCGTCGGGCGTGACGGCATAAGCCGGCCCCCCAAGGGTGGCAAGAGACAACACAATCAGCATCAAGAGCGCAAACGCCCTGCGTCGCATGGCAAAATTCTCCTTTGAATACGCGTTTTGCCGGCCGCGGCCGACAGTCCCCTATATTATACCACTTCGATGACGGGTTTGTATAGTATTATGTAAAATCCTAACATTTACCAGCGGAGGCTTGAAATATTCTGGTCGATCGTATATAATAATAATGACAAAACCATGAATTACGAATGTCGTCCCTGCGCGTGCGCGGGGCGTTTTGGGAGGATGCGCATGCCGAAGCGTATATTGATTGTCGATGACGAGCCGCTCATTGTCAAGGGCCTGAAATACAGCCTGGAGCAGGACGGCTATGAAACCGATTCCGCTCAGGACGGCGAGGAGGCCGTCAATAAATTTTTTGCCGGGCAGTACGACCTGGTGCTTCTGGACGTGATGCTGCCCAAGCTGGACGGCATCGAGGTTTGCCAGCGCATTCGCGAAAAGAGCAATGTGCCCATTATCATGCTCACGGCCAAGGGCGACGATATGGACAAGATCCTCGGCCTGGAATACGGCGCGGACGATTATATGACCAAGCCGTTCAACATTCTCGAGGTCAAGGCCCGCATCAAAGGCATTTTCCGCCGCACGGCCATGATGCAAAAGGAAAACACCCAGCGCATTATCACCGTGCGCGATATGCAAATCAACTTAAACAACCGCTCGGTGGTCATCGGCGGGCGAGAGGTCAATCTGACGGCCAAGGAGTTCGACCTTCTGCAGCTGTTTGTCTCCAACCGCGGCAAGGTGTTCTCCCGCGAAAACCTGCTGGAGACAATCTGGAAGTACGACTATCTGGGCGATTTGCGCACAGTGGACGTGCACATCCGCCGCCTGCGCGAGAAGATCGAGCGCGTGCCCAGCCAGCCCGAGTATATCTTCACCAAGTGGGGAGTGGGCTACTATTTCACAGATAAGGACTAAAATCAAGGCGTTTTTATACTCCATCCGCTGGAAAATACTCATCGCCTATCTGCTGATCATCTCCATCGCCTTTTCGGTGGTGGCGGCCACGCTGATTCAGCTGGTGGGCGACTATATGTTTAACCAGCGGGTGCGCGACGACCAACGCATTGCCCAGAACCTGGCTTCCATCATGGCGGAGGCGCTTTTTTCGTTGGACGCGGGCGCCATGTACGTAAGCGCCCTGGACGCCAGCAGCGAAGGCGCCAGCCGCGTGTTGGTGCTTGACCGTTACGGCGTGGTGCAGGTGGACGCCTACAGTCAGCTCAACGGCCGGCGTTTTGAAAACGCCGAGGCCGTGGCCGCGCTTACAAGCGGCGAGGACGACTACGGTTTTTACAACGCCAACGATACCACAACCGCCGTCAACCTGTCGGCCCTCAACTCCCTCACCGGCGTGCAGGCCATGACGGGGCTGTACGCCTCCCCTATCTACTACGAGGCCGAATTGATTGGCGCGGTGGTTTACATCTCTCAGGCGCAGGAAATTTACGAAAACCTGCGCACGCTGCGCAGCCAGACGCTTTTGTGGATGCTGCTGGTGGCGGCGGCGGCAATGTTTATCAGCATGTTCGTAGTGCGCACGATTACCCGGCCCATCGGCGAATTGAGCGCGGGCATATCGCGCATGAGCCGGGGCGACCTTTCCAGCCGCGTGGAGGTGCGCGGCAAAAACGAATTTGCCCAGCTTGCCAGCGCCTTCAACTCCATGTGCGAACGGCTGGAAAAG
>CAJFUU010000107.1 GCA_904420265.1 uncultured Clostridia bacterium | reverse complement strand
GGACTTCGTTGATGATGCGGCTGACACACTTTTTCAGCACCGGATAGGGAATTTCGGCGGCCTCCACGGTCATGGCGTCATCGGAAATCACCGCCCGCAGGGCCACGCAGTAAGCGTAGGTGCGGCCATCGCCCATTACGCCCACCGTTTTGTTGCCGGTGAGTACGGCGAAGGATTGCCAAATCTCGCGGGAAAGGCCCGACTTATCCAATTCTTCCAGATAGATGGCGTCACAGCGGCGCAGTATATCCAGCTTTTCCCGGGTGATCTCCCCCACCACGCGCACAGCCAGGCCCGGGCCGGGGAACGGCTGCCGCCAGACCATATGGCCGGGAATGCCCAACGCCTCGCCGACGGCGCGCACCTCGTCCTTGAACAGGAGTTTCAGCGGCTCGACGATATTCTCCTTTTTAAACAGCGAATCCTTGGGAAGCCCGCCGACATTGTGGTGGCTCTTGATCGTAGCTGAACCGCCCATGCCGCTTTCGATGCGGTCGGGATAAATGGTGCCCTGCAAAAGGAACTGGGCGCCGGTTTTCTTGGCCTCCTCCTCGAATACGCGCACGAATAACTCGCCGATGATCTTGCGCTTCTTTTCCGGATCGGTCACGCCTTCAAGGGCGGTCAAAAAGCGCTCGGAAGCGTCCACATGCACCACGTTCAGGCCCATCTCGTCCCGATACGTTTTGAGCACGTTTTCCGCCTCATGGAGTCTGAGCAGGCCGTGATCGACGAATACGCAGGTAAGCTGCTCCTTCTGAAGCGCCCTGCCCGCCAGCGCGCAGGCCACGGAGGAATCCACGCCGCCGGACATGCCTGCAACCACCTTGCCGTCGCCCACCTGAGCGCGAATGTCGCGCAGCATGCCTTCAATCATGTCCTCGGCACGATAATCGCCTTTGCAGCCGCACACGCCAAGCACAAAATTGCGCAAAATCGTGACGCCTTCCACGGTGTGGCGCACCTCGGGGTGGAACTGTACGCCGTAAATGCCCTTCTGCGCGCAGGAGAAAGCGGCAACAGGGCAGTTTTCCGTGCTCGCATCGCAGACAAATCCCTCGGGCATCTGCGCCACACGGTCGGTATGGTTCATAAACACCGCCGTTTGAGGCTGCACGCCCTTAAAGAGCGCGCCGTTTCCAGCGCGGAGCACGGTGTGGCCATATTCGCCGGCGGAAGCGTGCTCTACCGTGCCGCCAAGAATGTAGTTGATGAGCTGCATGCCGTAGCAGATGCCCAGCACCGGCACGCCGGGGGCGAAAATTTCCGCGCCCAGCCGCGGAGCGCCTTCTTCATAAACGCTGTTTGGGCCGCCAGTGAGGATGATGCCCCTGAGGCTTTCGTCCGCCCAGGTTTCCATCGGCGCCGCATAGTTGAGAATTTCGCAGTACACGCCGATTTCACGCACACGGCGGGCGATGAGCTGGTTGTATTGACCGCCGAAATCAAGGATGACAATTTTTTCTAGCATGTTTCCTCCTCCGCGCGGCGAATGGCCGCGCCCACCAGGCCGACAAACAGGGGATGCGGCCGGTTCGGGCGGGACTTGAATTCCGGATGGAACTGCACGCCCACGAACCAGGGATGTCCGGAAAGTTCCACCGCTTCCACCAAATTGCGCTCCGGGTTCAGGCCCGCGACGCGCAGGCCATGCCGCGCAAACTGGTCGATGTAGGCGTTGTTGAACTCGTAGCGGTGGCGATGGCGCTCGAAAATTTCCTCCGTGCCGTAAAGGCCGCGCAGAATCGAATCCGGCTCCAGACGGCAACGGTATGCGCCCAGGCGCATGGTACCGCCGGTTTGCTCCAGGCCCTTCTGCTCCTCCATGATGTCGATGACGGGATAGGGCGTGTCCGGGTCGAGTTCCGTGGAAGAAGCGCCCTCGAGGCCGCAGACGTGGCGGGCAAATTCCATCACCGCGATTTGCATGCCCAGACAGATGCCCAGATAGGGCACATTGTGCTCTCGGGCATAACGGGCGGCAACCATTTTGCCCTCAATGCCCCGGTTGCCAAAGCCGCCGGGCACGAGGATGCCCTGCACATCGGAAAACACCTCGTCTATATTGATTTCCGGGCTGGTTAAATCGTCGGCCAATACCCATTTGACGCGTACTTTGGCGTGGTGGGCAATGCCGCCGTGCTGCAGAGCCTCGACCACGGAGAGGTAAGCGTCGTGCAGCTGTATATACTTGCCTACCAGAGCGATGGTAACTTCGCGCTCGGGATACTGGAAGCGGTTGACCAGTTCCACCCAGTCCTGCAAATCAGGCTTGCGGATGGGCAGGGCCAGCGCCTCGCATACCTTGTCGGCAAATCTCTCGCGCTCGAGCATCAGCGGCACCTGATAGAGCGATTCCGCGTCCAGGTTCTGAATGATGTACTTGGCGGGAACATTGCAAAACAGCGAGAGTTTGTTGCGCATTTCCGGCGGGATGGGATAATCGCTGCGGCAGACGAGCATGCCGGGGTGAATGCCCATGCTCTGCAATTGCTTGACCGAATGCTGTGTGGGCTTGGTTTTGAGTTCCTGCGAAGATTTCAGGTAAGGGATGAGCGTGACATGGATAAACAGCGTGCGCTCGCGCGGCACTTCCCATTGAAATTGACGGATGGCCTCGATAAAGGGTTGCCCCTCGATATCGCCGACCGTTCCGCCAATTTCGGTGATGACGACGTCGGCCTTTTCGCCGACGCGATAAATTTTTTCCTTGATTTCGTCCGTAATATGCGGGATCACCTGCACGGTGCCGCCGTTGTAACCGCCGTCCCGCTCGCGCTTCAGGACGCTGAAATAAACCTGTCCGGAGGTGACGGAGGAATAGCGGGTAAGGTTTTCATCGACAAAGCGCTCGTAGTGGCCGAGATCCAGGTCGGTCTCCGCGCCGTCTTCGGTGACGAACACTTCCCCGTGCTGGTAGGGATTCATGGTGCCGGGGTCGACGTTGAGATAGGGGTCGAACTTTTGAATGGCCACCGTATAGCCGCGCGCCTTGAGCAGCCTTCCCAACGAGGCAGCGGT
>CAJFUU010000106.1 GCA_904420265.1 uncultured Clostridia bacterium | reverse complement strand
TGATCGACCTGGCCCGCCAGCGGTTTATCGAGCCGCTGTATATGCGCCTGATCGACCGCGTCCCGCCCGTGCGCCGCGAGCTGGAAAAGGCGCAGGAGCGCTGCAAGGCGAAAACGTGAAGTCTTCCCCGCCGGCCCCAAAAATAAGCGTCGCCCCCACGCAACGCGCGGAGGCGACGTTAGGCTGTCAAAAAACTCCAAGGAAGAGCGCGAGAGGGCCGACGCCCTTTCGCGCTTCAATCGTCCCCGGCGGCAGGTTGAAAACCCTTCCGGTTTCCAAGTCGGCAAAATCGCCTCGCGTATGTCGGAGACGGGAAGATTTTTGCGTCGGAAAATCCCGTTTTCCAGAGCAAAAATCGTTTCCTTGCAATTTTTGCCTGTATCGCACAGCGGCGCGAGCAAAAATTGGAGAGGATGATCGGAGACGCAGAATCCTGCAAATTCTGCGGTTTCGCCAAAGGTGAAACTGCCGCGGCGGGGAATCTTGCTTCTCCGCCCCCACGCAGCGCGCGCAGGCACGTTCTGTTTGGCCGCGTCAGGCGCGGTTGGTCCTGCGCAACAGGCGATAAAGATTGCGCCCGGCGATCTTTTCAAGCTGGTCCTGCCCGTAGCCTCGCCTTGCCAGCGCTTCCAGCACCCTGGGGAAATCCGCGGGCGAAGAAAGCCCTTCGGGCGCGCTGGAAATGCCGTCGAAATCCGAACCGAAGCCTACGCAGTTTTCGCCGCCCAGTTCCATCAGCGCGTCTATATGGCGCACCACGTCGTCGATGGTCGCAGCGCCGCTTTCATGCAAAAATTCCGGGCAAAAGTTTATGCCGATAAAGCCGCCGCGTTCAATAATGGCGCGCGCCTGTTCGCGCGTCAGGTTGCGCTTTGCACCGCACAGCCAGCGGCAGTCGGAATGGCTGGCCACCGGCGGCAGAAGCGAATATTCGCACACATCCCAGAACCCGGCTTCATTTAAATGGGAAACGTCCGCCAATATGCGCAGGCGGCCCATCTCGCGCAAAAACGCGCGCCCCCGCGCCTTCAGGCCTTCCTTTGCGCCGCCCAGGGCCGGATAGCCCAGCTCGTTTTCAAAGTTCCACGTCAACCCCAGCATGCGCACGCGCACGGTTCCGTCCAATTCCCGCAGCCTGTCCACGCTGCCTTCAAACAGCTCGCCGCCTTCAACGGTAACGACGGCATGCGGCTCCCGGGGCGGCGTTTCGGGCAAATCGCCCGTCAAAACCGGCGCGCCGAAAGCGCGCAGCGCCTCCAGCATCGGCCCGACACGATGGAAGCCGCGGTTTTCATCCGTTCCGGCAAACATCGCCAGCGCCTGCACGCCCACGCCGCCCGCGCGCAGGGTTTCCATGGTTACAAAACGCTCCTGCCCCGTCTCGGCCGCCATTCTGTAAAGCGCGTCGCAATGCGCGTCCGCAACAAACATAAACGCCACCTCCCGTTGCAAATTATACGCCTCATATCCGCATCGCGCAAGGAGATTGTTCGCGCCGTTGCGAAAATTCCGCGGGCGATGCGCCGCGCTCCAGGGCGCGGATTATTACTTTTTTGTGAAAGTCGCATCGACAAGAGCCATTTTCCTGTACGCATGCCGGCGGCGCGATTCGTCGATTTGCCGCGCAACGCCTGAAAAGTCGGGCGAAGACAGGCCTGTGAAACAACCTGCATATACATGGCATTTGTGTAAATTGTGAATTTTCCCAGATATACGGATGCAATCCATGCTTGCAAATCCGCCATGCTTCTGCTATAATGTATCCATTATCCATCCACGTTTGTTCCATATTTTTTAAGCCCTGACGGGCAATAGCCCGTTCATATAGGGAAAACTATGTAAGGGGGATTACCATGAAGAAACTGCTTTGCATGCTCCTGGCGCTCACGGTTGTGTTGGTCGCCTTCGCGGGCCTGGCTTCCGCCGAGGAAGAGGGTACCTGGAAGATCGCCATCCTGACCGGCACCACCTCGCAGGGCGAGGAGGAGTTCCGCGCTGCGGAAGCTCTCAAGGAGCAGTATCCCGACAACGTCATCACCGATACCTATCCGGATCAGTTCATGGCCGAGCAGGAGACCACCATTTCCAAGCTGGTCGCCTTCGCCACCGACCCTGACGTGAAGGCCATCGTAATGTGCCAGGCCGTACCGGGCGCCACCGCCGCCTTCAACCGCATCCGTGAAATGGGCCGTGACGACATCCTTCTCATCGCGGGCGTACCGCAGGAAGACCCGGCCGTCATCTCTGAAGCCGCGGACGTCGTTATGTATGCCGACGAAATCAAGCAGGGCGACTCCATCATGGAAACCTGCGCCAACTGGGACATCGACGTGTTCATCCACTACTCCTTCCCGCGCCACATGGCCATGGAGCTGATCGTTGGCCGTCACGACCTGATGGTTGAGAACGCCGCGGCTCTGGGCATTGAGTTTGTGGACGTGACCGCGCCCGACCCGACCGCTGAGGCTGGCGCCACCGCTTCCCAGCAGTTCATCCTGGAGGATGTCCCGCAGCAGCTGGCTAAGTACGAAGGCCAGAAGGTTGCTTTCTTCACCACCAACTGCGGCATGCAGGAAGCCTTGCAGACCGCTGTGCTG
>CAJFUU010000105.1 GCA_904420265.1 uncultured Clostridia bacterium | reverse complement strand
CTTTTACGCGGGCGGCGCCGCGTTTGCCTTTAAGCCTGCCGCCGCCGTTTTGAGCGCGCGTCGGGCAGGGACGACGGCTTCCTTCGACGTGGTCAACAAGTATTTCACGATCTGTTCCATGCCGGTGGTTTCTTCTACCTATTGGAACCACGTGTATGGCCAGCAACCGCAGCAGGTGGCACAGGATCAGGAGGGGCTGGCAACCATGCGCAACATCGGCAAAAATATGGCTTGGCTGCTCAAGTGCATTGCGCTGGGCAGGCAAAATGGCCTGGAGCACCCGGACAACCCCAAGGTATTGACAAATTTTGTGCGCTGAACAAGGGAGGAACCAGTCATGCGTGAATTTGTGTATTCGTATCCAACAAAGGTTTATTTCGGCAAGGGCGCCGCGCAAAAGGCGATCGAGGCGGAACTGGCGGCCGCGGGCAACACCGTGATGCTGGCCTACGGCGGCGGCTCCATCAAGCGAAACGGCATTTATGAGGAAATTATGGGGTATTTGCGCGCGCTGGGCAAAACAGTGGTGGAATTTTCCGGGATTATGCCCAATCCCACGTATGCCAAGGTGCAGCAGGGCGCGGCGCTGGCAAGGCGGGAGGGCGTGAGCTTTATTCTCGCCGTGGGCGGCGGATCGGTGATCGATTGCTGCAAGATTGTGGCGGCCCAGGCCAGGACGGAGCAGGACCTGTGGGAAATGGAATTCGCAACCCGCCGCCTGCCCGCCGGAGCCCTGCCCCTGGGCGCGGTGGTCACGGCCTCCGGCACCGGCGCGGAGATGAACGGCGGCGCGGTGATTACCAACGAGGCCCTGAACGTGAAAACGGGCATGCTGGCCTTCGCGCCGCGCTTTGCGGCGCTGGATCCGGAATACACGCTGTTCGTGCCCCGCATGCAGGTGTTTTCCGGCGCGTTCGATACCCTCAGCCACGCAATGGAAACCTATTTCGGCGCTTCGGACGCGGACAACGTTTCCGACGATGTGGCGCTGGCCGTCATGCGCAATACGGTTGTGAACATGCGCCGCTTGCTGGCGGATATCAACGATATCCAGGCGCGCGGCAACCTGATGTGGGATTCAGCGATGGCGGAAAACGGCATTCTCAAGGTTGGCCGCCAGACCGATTTCCAGGCCCACCAGATAGAGCACCAACTCGGCGCGTATACCGATTGCAACCACGGCCAGGGGCTGGCGGTTATCCAGCCCGCCTATTACCGCCATATTTTGAAGGACGCGGAGGAAAAATTTACCCGCTTTGCCAGGGAAGTTTTCGCAATGCCCACGGCGGCGGAGGGCCTGGAGGCCCTCAGCGCCCTGATCAGGGCCTGCGGCCTGCCCACCAGGCTGGGGGAACTGCGCTCCCGCGTGGAAATTACGCCGGAGCTTTTGCGCCGGGTGGCGGATGGGTGCAACATCATCCAGTGCAACCCCCGCCCGCTGGACCGGGAGGAAATCTACCAGATCCTGTGCCAATGCCTGTAAAACCGGCGCTTTGGCCGCTGGCGCGCGGCAGGGTAGGTTGCCATGATAAATTTTCCCCGCCCGGAACCTTTCCGGGCGGGAAACGGGAGGCGGTTGCCAGTGCGGATGGAATGGAGGATGGGCCTGTTGGCCGCGGCGTTGCTCCTTGTATTGACGGCGCTGTTTCCGGCCAGCCTGGCGCGGGCGGAAGGCGCGCAGGCGTCCTATGCCTATGAAACGGAGGAACGCTTTGCCTGGCGGGATGGCAAGCGGATTTACGGCGTGGCCTATGTCCTACAAAACGCGGGCGGGGAAATGCCGGCGGTGATCATTTCCCACGGTTTTGGCGGCACGCACCGTTCCGGGGCGCAATATGCGCAGGCCCTGGCGGAAAGGGGCTATGTGGCATACTGCTTTGACTTTTGCGGCGGCAGCCCAGGCAGCCAGAGCGACGGCTCTACGCTGGAAATGTCGCTGTTTACGCAAAGCGCCGACCTGGAAGCGGTGATTTCGATGGTGGGGGCGCTGGAGTATGTGGATGAAGATAACCTCTTTCTGATGGGCACCAGCCAGGGCGGCGCGGTTTCCGCCATCACCGCCGCCCGCCACCCGCAACAGATTCGCGGCATGGTGCTTTTATACCCGGCCTTTGTGATGGTGGACGAGGCCAACGCCCTGTTTGACAGCGCGGAGGAGATTCCGGAAACGTATTTTTTCATGTGGATGGAAGTGGGCCGGGCCTACTTCGAGCCCCTGCTGAACTACGACATTTACGGCGATATCGCGGCGTATGACCGGGATGTGCTGTTGATCCACGGCGATGCGGACAGCATCGTGCCGCTTTCCTATTCGCAGCGGGCGGTGGAGGCGTATCCCTCCGCGGAGCTGAAGGTCATTCCCGGAGCCGGGCACGGCTTTTCCGGGGAGGACGCGCGCCAGGCCGTGGACTGGATTTGCGCCTATTTGCAGGCGCATTTGACGGAAAGGAGCAACGGATGATGAAGGCAAGGAAACGGCGGATTTTTTCCGCGTTGCTGCTGGCGCTGGCATTGGCGCTGGCGGGTTGCGCTGGCGGCAGCGCCCAGGGAACCCCCGCGCCCGCCCCGGCCCCAGGCGAAACCGCCGCCCCGGCGGCGCAGGGCGGCAAATCGCGGCGCTGACCGGCGGCGGCCTGGCCGAAATCCGGCGCGCGCAAGCCTATGAAAACCTGCAGGAAGAAGCGGAAGCGGAAATTTTGGAGGGCGCCCGCCCGGAGATCGCCGTCGATGTGGAAAGCATGGAGAACTACGACGTTGTATTTGTGGGCTACCCGATCTGGTGGGGCGAGGCCCCGGCCATGATTGCCAGCTTTCTGGAAGCCTTTGATTTTTCCGGAAAGACCATCGTGCCCTTTTGCACCAGCGCCAGCGATTCCATTGACGGCAGCCTGCACATTTTCAGCGAACTTTGCCCGGACGCGACCCTTGCCGGGGGCCTGACCGCCAACGACGAGGCCGGCATTGAGCCCTGGCTGCGGGGGCTGGGGCTGATAGCGTGATTCGTTCTTTGCGAAGGGAGGCAAGGCCATGTTGAAGCGCGCGCTCACGGCGGGAATATCGGCGGTTTTCATGTTGGCGCTGGCGGCGGGCGCGCCGGCTTCCACGCCGCTCCCTGCGCCGGTCCCGGCGGAGCAAGAATATGAAAGCGCGGCGCAGCGGCAGGTCAGGCTGACGGCCGGCGATGTGGAAATCGTCATTACCCTCAACGATTCGCAGGCGGCCGCCGATCTGGCCGGCATGTTGCCCCTGGAGCTGACGCTGGTTGAACGCAGCAGCTTTGCCAAGGGCATGAAACTGCCCCGCGCCCTGTCCGCCGGGGAAGAAACCACGCGGGAATACGCCGTGGGGGACTTCGGCTATTGGGATGCGGGCGCGGAGCTGGCCATTTTCTACGACGACATTCACGAGCAGACCGGCGTTCCGGTCATCCCCCTGGGTAGCGCCGGGGCGGAGGCGGCGAACCTGCGCGACGCTTCCGGAACGGCGAGGCTGGAGCTGTTGAGCGAGGCCCGCCGATAGTATCGGCGGCCAGAGCTGCCGCGGCCGGCAGTGCCGGCGGCCAGAGCTGCCGCGAGAGAGCGG
>CAJFUU010000104.1 GCA_904420265.1 uncultured Clostridia bacterium | reverse complement strand
TGGCGATCCGGACCAGTCCATTTACGGCTTCCGCGGCGCGGATGCACGCTGTTTTGAGCGCCTGCGCGCCGACTTTCCGGAATTGGAAACCGTGGCGCTTACGGTTAACTACCGTTCGGCGCCGGATATTCTTCGCCGCGCCGTGGCCTGCATATCGCACAACCCCGGCCCGGCGCGTTCGCTGCGCGCCGCAGCGGCGGAGGGCGCGCCGGTGCGCCTTGCCCGTGCGGACACGCCCTTTTCCGAGGCGGTGTGGATCGCCAAGGAGATTGCCCGCCTCGCCGGCGGTGTGGACATGTTGGGCGCCACGGCCGAAGAGCGCGGCATGCGCGCCTTTTCGGAAATGGCCGTGCTTGCGCGCACGCACCGGCAACTCGACCTGATCGAAGAATGCCTTGCCCATGACGGCATTCCCTGCCTGGTGGCCGGCCGGGAGGACTATCTGGAAAGCGAAGACGTGCGCGGCGCGATCGCGTTTTTCCGCTCGTTGGCCGTTCCCGGCGATCAGGCGGCCCTGCGCGCGGCGCTGCGGCTCAATTGGGGGATTTCCGATAAGATCGCGCAGCAGGCAGCGGATGGCGAGGACGCCTCTGCGCGCACGGAAAAATTGCGCGACGTGCCCGAAGCGGCGGAATATATCCGGGCGGTGGAACTGCTTGCCCCCAGAATCGCCCGCGAAAAGCCGGAGCGCCTTCTGCGCCGCTGGATTGGCCTGCGGGGCGCGTCCGAAGCGCTGGAGCGCCTGGAAAGCGCGGCAGGGTTTTACGACACGCTTTCCGCGTTCCTTTCGGCGCTGGACATCGGCGAAGAAGCGGACTTGCGCCGCTTGAGCGGCAAAGCGCGCGCCGCGGGCGCAGTAACGTTGATGACCCTGCACGGCGCCAAGGGTTTGGAGTTCCCCGTGGTATTCCTCGCGGGCGTGGGAGAGGGGCTGTTGCCGCTTGCGCGCCCCGATATGCCAACCGATGTGGAGGAAGAGCGCCGCCTGTTCTTTGTGGGCATGACGCGCGCGCGGGAGGAGTTGATCATCACCTGTCCGCAGGAAGCGTCCCGCTTTATCGCTGAAATGGGAGAGGGAATTTTGGCCGAGCGCATCAAATCCCGCGTTCGTCCGCCAAAGGTCGAGCAATTGTCCATGTTTTAAGGAACGCATGCCTTAAAACCAAGTGTGTTCCCAGCCGCTGTTTTGTCGCCTTTGTGCATCAAAGGATGCAAACCGCCAATGGCACGGCTCTCGCGCCCACCGAATCAAACTTTGGTTTGAGGGACAACGGGCCGTGTTTTTGTCTGGACGAGCCGGATTTGTCGTGAAGGCAGAGACTGGTATCTGAATGCATTGGGAAATTTTATGCAATACATTGATATGCTGAAGCTACAGTCGGAAAGGAGATATGTGGGAAAGTATCTTCGCCAGTTATACTCGCACAGCGAGGGCGGCAGCGCCTGTAAAAAGCGGCTCCGGGAAGCGGCGTGTGAACATGGAAGGCCGCCATGGCAATGCCGTGCGCAACGGCGAATTCGGCAGCAGCGTCAAAGGCGTCCAGCGCACCACCATCCATTCCGAAGATAAAGCGGCATGCGCAGGCTGAAACGGCGGCGACGCTGCAAAAATTGGCAATGCTTCTGTCTCCCGCATGCGCTGCGGGCCGGCAGCAGGCCGCGCAAAATCCAATTTTTACAGGCATTGCAGAAGGAGCGCGGGCAATACTAATGAAAAACGACTGGGAGGGACGCGCATGCGCGAAAAGACACCCAAACAGGACATGCCGGATCTGGAAAATATGGCTTCCGCAACCGAATGCACGGGCATTTTACCGGCCTTGAACGCCGATGAAGACAAGCCCAAGGGCCCTCGCGCGCGCCTGAAGCAGCGGGCAGCGGGAAAGGCCAGTAGATAAAGGCGCCTATCGCCATTTGTGAAAGCGACCGGCGCCGGCAGAAATGTGGAAGTGGAAAAAGTGAAGCAAAGTGTCTAGGCTATGCGCCCAGACGGCCCCTGGCTGCCGCGCCAGGCGTTGGAACAAAACGGATACCGCTGACGAAAAACATGACCGGATTCGATGCGGTTCAGCCCATCCAAAATGAAGAAGGAAAATTCGCAGGAATTCCACGGCTGCGGAAAACCGTGACCATCAGGGGCATGCGCTTTGAAAACGCGCTTCCCGCCGCGAACTGTTTCGCAGGAATACGAAACATTTCCGATAGACTGCGCTTTTTGGAAAAACAGAAGGCTGTCAAAAAAAGCAGCAAACGGCTTTTGCGCGAAATGTCGCCTGACGAAAGGGCTTTCGTTTCCTGCGGAATTTTGGCCTTTGGCCGCAGGAAGCGCCGTTTTCAAGGGCATGGCCTCGATAATAAACGATGTTTTACTGCATTTATGCCGTTGCGTCATAGAACCTTGCGTGGTTTTCCTTCGCGGAAGGTTTTTCAACAGCCTTGAGCCACTGGCTTATGCGGCGGTTGAATAAAGCCCCATAAGGACACGATGCCGGCGGCAGGCGCGTCGACAGCCGGCTCGCGCGTTTTCTCTGATGC
>CAJFUU010000103.1 GCA_904420265.1 uncultured Clostridia bacterium | reverse complement strand
GAGCGCCTGCGCTTCGACTTCTCCTTCGGCCGCAAGATGACGCCGGAAGAGCTTGCCGAGGTGGAGCGCCTGGTCAACGAGGCCATTGAGGCCAAGGTGCCCGTCACCTGCGAGGAGATGACCGTGGACGAGGCCAAGGCGCAGGGCGCCATCGGCCTGTTTACTTCCAAGTACGGCGAGCGCGTCAAGGTATACACCATGGGCAATTTCTCCAAGGAAATCTGCGGCGGCCCGCATGCGAGCAACACCGGCGACCTGAAATCCTTCAAAATCAAGAAGGAGGAAAGTTCTTCCGCCGGCGTGCGCCGCATCAAGGCGGTCATCGGCCAATAATATGCTCCCCTTGTCCCGCTCTTGCGGGAGAAGGGGAGATTGCCATGCCTTTTTATAGACGCACTGTGTCTGTCCGCGCCCTGCCCGCGAAGGAAAGGGTACAAGGACAGTTTGCGGCAGATCAGAAAACGCGCCTGAGGCGAGAAACTGCAAACGGAGCTTGCAAGGCTGTTCGGCATGGCGGCGATTGCCATGTTTCCGCTTTCCAAACCCGCCTCCGTGCCGCGGATATTACCGGTTTTTGCTAAGTTTTGCCCGCGCGGGCGAATTTGTTGGCAAAAGCAGGGCTGTCTATGCGATGCGCGGAACGCCCTGTTCGCGCGAAGCGGATTTTGCAGGGGTAAGACCCGGCCGGCAAAAAGAGTGGAACATCCCACCTGCGCGGGCAGATGCGGTGTTCAAGTAGAAGGCAATTTCAACACTGAACGCACGCTCATGCGAAGCGGATTTGCGGGCGAGGTTCGGCCTGCAAAAGAGTGGGACACCCCGTCTGCGTGGGCGGATGTAGCGCTAAGGTTGAAAGCGGCGTCAACATCGAACGCGCCGCCCGTACAAAGCGGATTTGTGGGGTAAGATTCGGCCTGCAAAAAGATGAAACGCCCCGTCTGCGCGGGCAGAAAGAGTGGGACACTCCGTCTGCGTGGGCATATGCGGCGACGCTCAGAGTGAAAGCAGCGTCAACATCGAACGCGCCGCCCGCACAAAGCGGATTTGCAAAGCAGATTTGGCCTGCAAAAAGATTGGAACGCCTCGCCTGCGCGGGCGGATTTGGATGGGAGGGAATATTCATGCCAAAATTTTCCGCGATGAGCCTTGCAGAACTGACCCGGCCCGGCGGCTACGATTGCGCTTGCGGCAAGCGCCACGCTGTGGACCTGCCTTGGCTGCGCATTGAGCGCGGCGCGCTGAACAAGCTTCCCGAAGCGCTTGCGGCCGTGGGCGCGAAGCATCCCTTTGTAGTCTGCGACGGCAACACCTATCAGGCGGCGGGCGCGCGCGTGGAAGAAGTGCTTTCCAAAGCGGGCGTGCCATATCAGACCTATGTCGTTCCCTGCCGCCACGATCGCATCGCTCCCTCGGAGTGGGAGCTCGGCTCCATGATGATGCATTTCGATCCCGCCTGCGATTTTGTCCTGGGCGTCGGTTCGGGTGTGATCAACGACCTGTGTAAGGTCTATGCGCACGCCGCCGGACGCAAAAGCGGCATCGTCGGCACGGCCCCTTCCATGGACGGGTTTGCCTCAAACTCCGCCTCCATGGAGGTCAACAACGTTAAGTCCACGCTTTATAACGCCAGCCCTGCCTTTATCCTGCTGGACACGGAGATACTCGCGCAGGCTCCCGAGCGCATGCTCTGGGCCGGCCTTGGCGATATGGCGGCGAAGTATTGCTCAATTTGCGAATGGCGCATTGCCAATATTGTCATTGGCGAATACTATTGCGAAGAAGTTGCGGATATGATGCGCGTGTCGCTGCGAAAAATCATGGCCGCCGCGCCGCGCCTGATGAGCCGCGACCCCGACGCCGTGCAGCCCATTGCCGAAGGCTTGGTGACGGCGGGGTTAGCGATGGCCTACGCGCAGGTTTCGCGCCCGGCTTCGGGGCTGGAACACTATTTTTCGCATGTATGGGAGATGCAGGCGCTGGAACGCGGCGTGCCTTACGATTTGCACGGCATCCAGGTGGGCGTGGGCACGATGCTGACCTTCCAGGTGCTGGCCTGGCTGCGCGCGGTTAAGCCCGACCGCGCCCGTGCCGAAGCGCATATGCGCAATTTCGACGAGACCATCTGGGCGGAGAATATCCGCCGCATCTTCGGCAAGACCGCCGACGAAATTTTGCGCGCCGAAAAGAAGTTCCGCAAAAATGACCCTGTCGCCCATCAAAAGCGGTTGGAGACAATCCTCGCGCGCTGGGACGAGATCATGCGCGCCATCGACGAGGAAATTCCTCCGCTGGAAAAATTGCGCGCCATCCTCGAACCCACCGGCATGCCGCTTACGCCCGAGGCCATCGGCATTTCCCGACAGGATGTGGCGGACGCTTTTGTCGGTTCGCGCGATATCCGCGACAAGTATCTGTGCAGCTCCCTTCTCTGGGATCTTGGCTTGATGGACGAGTTTGCCCAGCGTTTGAAGGAGGAAGGCTGAAAGCCGCTTTCCGGAAAATTGCGAAAACAAGCGTTTTCCTGCGCTGGACAATCGCGCATATTTTGCAAGCGCGATACGAAAATGTCCATATGCGGACGCCTGGCGACAGGCGTCCGCGCGTTTTTGGGGGGCATCGGACTGCTTCAACATTCAAAGGAAGGCCGGTTTGGTGAAGAGGGAACCCGCGGAGGGGGAACGGAGAAATTGGCAGAGCGGCCTGGCATCGCAACGGGAGAGCGCGGAAGGAAGCGGAGGATAACGTAGCCTGTCGCGGGAGGCGGGCAATGGAAAAACGCGGAAAGAGGCGTTCGCCGCTGCCCCAAACGGCATGCATATAAATGCATAAATATACAAATTTTTTAGGAAAACGCCATATCCCAAAGGATGATTTTGCTTTGTCGCGCAGGATTCCACGGATTTGACGGGCGTGAAAAACGGCTGCGTATTGCGACGCAGCTTGCCCCAAAGGCGGGCAAGACGGCCGGCAAAATCAAATCCATCGCCTTGCGGCTTGCGAACGCCTGGGCCTGCGATGCTTTTCCGGAAGCAAATTTGAACCCCGCCTTGGCGCGGTTTTACAGAAAACACGGGCAAATAGCGGGGCCAAGCGGAATTCTGGGTTTCGACATTGACGATACGGCTGCGTATTGCGCTGGTTTCAAAGGAAGGAACATGCGGCGGCGCGTTTTGTCAAACCGGAAGGATAAAAATCCCAAAAATTTCAAAGATCGCCATGGCTGGAACAACTGCGCAAATGGGCAAAACTGCCGCGATACATCGCTATGGGTGCAAGCGCACTGCGCCTGCGGGGAAGGGCAAAGCGCTTTGCGGCTGCCTGCGCCGTGCGCATTTTCGGGCAGACAGGCTGTTAAAGCCGGCGCAGCTTGCCAAAACCTTCCAAGAAGGGAGACCACGCAGAGTTCCTATGGCCGCAACTACAGGAAAGCAGTGAAAAACTGCTATTATTTGGGAAAGGACTCCGAAAACGGCACTTCCCATGGCGAAAAGGCCGACAATTATGCAAAGGACAGAAGTCCTTTCGTCAGGCAACGCTTCTCGAAATCGCAGTTTTTCTGCTTTTTCGACAGCCTTCGACGGCCTGCCAGGGATGTCGGAGCGCAGACAAAGCCTGCAAACGCAAAATAGCCCTGATAATTCAGAAGCAATTTCTGTTTCTTTGATGTATTTGCAAAGCCCTTCGGAAATGCCAAGTGCAGTTGTAAGGCGACAAACTTCGCTAAGCGGGAAGTTTTCTCGGTGCATTTGCCAGGCTCTATGGGAATGGCAAACGCAGTCGTAAGGCGACAAACTTCGCCAAGCGGGAAGTTTTTTCGGTGCATTTGCAAGGCTCTTCGGGAATGCCAAATACAGCCGCAAAGCGATAAACTTTACAAAGCAGCGAAACTTTCTCGGTGTATTTGTCAGGCCCTTCGGGGATGTCAAATACAGCTGCAAAGTGGGAAGTTTCTTTGCCAGATGCTCTTGCGGCCTGCGGCTACTTATGTTCAGGCAAGAGCCGTTGTCTGGAAAGTTGCCTTCCGGAGCGCGTTTGAAAATTCCCTAAATGCAATTTCGGCGTCTTTTGCACCATTTTATGACACCGCGAATTCTTGACGCAGTTCCAACGAAGCCTGCGAATTCTTCACGAAAACTGGCGGGAAATCCCCTCATAATTACGGATGTTTCCCTTTTCAAATCAAACGCACTCCAGTCCTGCGGCTTTCTCTTCGCGCTGGCAGTCTGGGCTTTGCCAATATCCTGACGGCTTTTTAAGAGCCGTGTCGTCCGGCAAAAAACCTTCGAGAAAGAAGAATTCGCAGCCCCCACGATCGCAGCCGCAGGAAAGCAGTGAAAAGCCGTCGCCATCGGAGGCGCGCGCTCAAAAATGGTGCAGCCCATGGCGGAAGGGGAAAGGGCAACAGTTTCGCATGAAACCGAATCCTTTCCGCAAGGATGCGCCTTTGCAGGGAGCAGTTTCGCCACTTTTTTCGGCATCCTGACGACCGCTCAAGGCCCGTATCGCCCGGAAAGACGCGCCGGACGAGCCGGAAAACCGGCCCGTCCGGCGAAACGGCGCATGGGACTCATTCCACGCCGCTTTCCTCTGCGGATTCGGGGCGGACGGGAGCCTCCTTGCGGCGGTAGAGTTTGCGCTCCAACGACCAGATGCGTTCGGTGAAGCCGCCGGGCTTGACCATGGCGAGCTCGCGGCGCATTTCGAACATACGCGCGTCCAGCACGTCGAGCGTGTGCAACACTTCAGCTTCGGGGAACATGGGCCGGCGCGGGCTGCCGTATTCAGGCAGGTCGTGGTGGGAAAGAATCATGTGTTCGAGCATGACCTTTAACTCGTCGCGCACGTTCAACTCGCGCGCGCAGCGGTCCAGCGCGGCCACGCCCATCACCAGATGTCCAAGCAACTGGCCTTCGCGCGTGTAGTCGCTGGCCATGCCGATTTCGTCGGCGTTCAACTCGTCCAGCTTGCACAGGTCGTGCAGAATCACGCCCGCCGCCAGAAGATCGGCGTCCAGGAAGGGATAGATTTCGCATACGGCCTTTGCCGTGCGCAGCATGGTAGAGGTATGGTGCAGAAGCCCGGAACGCTCGGCATGGTGCAGTTTGGAGGCGGCGGGATAGTACAAGAGCCGGTCGCCCGCCTCCTCAAGGCGTTTGAGGACCAGGGCCTTGAGCTCGCGGTCCACAATGGCGTCGGCGCGGTTGAGGATGAAGTCCATCATGTCGCCCGCCGGCTCGGGCGCGCAGGGGGCCAGGACGGCCATGTCGTAATCGTCGCCCTCGGCGGCCGGGCGCATTTTGTCCACGCGCAACTGGGGGCGGCCGTTGTACTCAAGCATTACGCCGCGCACGCGCAATACCTGCGCCGGGGCGGGGGCGGGCGTTTGTCCATCCCACATTTTGGCGTTGACTTCCCCGGAAATATCGCACAACGTCATATCCAGGTATTTGCTGCCGTTGGAGGAGGTGCGCTGCGTAGCCGCGCGCACAAGCAGAAACCCGTCGAAGGACTGGTTTTTGATCATGGAAGCAAGCTGTGGCTGCGCTTTCATAGGCCCTCCTTGGCGACGGCCTCATCCAGCAGGCATATGGCCAGCGCATAGACTTCGGCGGCGCGAAGCAGGTCGGGAATGTACAAATACTCATCCGGGCTGTGCGCCGCGCCGTGCGTATCGGGCAGCCCATCGGGCCGGGGACGCGGGCCGGGGAAGCCGTGGCCGAAGGTGACGGCGTTGTCCAGCACGCGCGAATAGGTACCGCCGCCGGAGGTAAAGGGCTGGGCTGGATCGCCGGTGATTTCGAAATAGGCGCGCTGCGCGGCCTGGATGACGGGGCCGTCTTTGGGAATGTATACCGGCGCCGTGGTGGAAAAATCACGGGGGATAAAGCCGAGGCTGCGACCGTAGGCCTGCAGGGTTTGGCTGTCGCGCTCCACGTCCGTAGCAATGGAAAGGCGGCAGTCCACGCTCAGGGTAAGCGCGCCCTCTTCGACGCGGGCCATGCCGCACACCATGGTGCTGCGGCCGGTGTCCGCATCCTCGCAGGCGATGCCGGCGCGCTCGCCGTAAATATCGCCGGAAAGCGCCGCCACGGCGCGCATGGCGGCTTCGGACTGGCCGGAAAGCGCGCCCGCGTCCACAAGCGCCGCCGCCAGGCGATGAATGGCGCTCAGGCCGCCTTCGGGCCGGGCAGCGTGCGCCGCCGTGCCCGTGGCGCGCACGCGCAGCATGCCGTTTTCTTCATGCATTTCAATGCCTTCGCCAGGCGCGAAGGGCTTCACGCCCTTTAACAGCGCCGTGGCGCTGGGCGGCACCATGTTGAACACTTCGCCGCCGTGGAACTCGACGATCTCTTCGCCCGGGTTGATGGCAAACAGGCCCTTGATGGAGCCCTTCTGCGCGTAGTTTGCCGGGAACATGCTGTCCGGAATCAGGGATACAACCGGCTGCTTGTAGTGCTGGACATAGTATTCCATGTCCTCCATGCCCGTTTCTTCGGAACAGCCCATCAGCACGCGCAGGCCATGGCGCAGGGGAATATCCAACTCGCGGAACATGCGCATCAGATAAAGCCCCATCACGGCCGCGCTTTTGTCGTCGCCGACGCCGCGGCCGATGAGGAAATCGCCTACGCGCGTGCCGCCGTAAGGGGGATAGAGCCATTGCTCGCCCTCGGGCACGACGTCCAAATGGGCGATGATGCCG
>CAJFUU010000102.1 GCA_904420265.1 uncultured Clostridia bacterium | reverse complement strand
TGTCATACAGAAAACCTCCTGTCGCAGTTCCTATTCTACGACAAGAGGCCACTTTTTTCCTTTGTCCGTTGCTTGGGGTACTGTCCACTTCTTATCCGGGCAATTTTCGCGTTTGCGGGCTTTGTTGCACGGGCCTCCGCCCATTATCCTCGCCGTTCCAGTTCTCCGCCGATTTCGAAATGCGTCTTGCCCTCGTGCGTGCCCGTCAGATGATAGGCAAGACCGTCGCGCGTCAAACGCAGTTGCATTTCTTGGCCGGGGCGTATCTCGGCGGCATAGCTCAGGCGCATGGTCTTCACGCGGTATTCCTGCATGGTTTCAATTCCCAGCGCATCGCAGAGCCAGTCCGCATAGCGGGCGTTGTTGACGTGGCCGTTTACGTCCAGCTCGGAATACACCGGCATACGCGCGCTGTCCATCTCCGTTCCCGTCAGCCGCGCCACCGGGCCCGGCACGCCCATGGGCGGAACAAGGTCGGAATTGTCGGGAATGGTTTCGGCCACCGCGCCCGGGGCGACCATGCAGCGCTTTTCCAAATCAAACAGCACCCACAACGTGCCCGCCGCGCCAAGCGGTTCGCCGTCTTCGCCGCGGAAAGTGAAGTAGCGGGGAAAGAACCACCGCCGCAGCGGCATGGGAAACGTTTCGATGGACACGCGCTGACCGATATGCGCCTCCCTGTCCATATGCACTTCGCAACGCGTCAACACCCAGACGATGCCATCTTTCACCAGCGTTTCCCGGCCGCAGCCAAGGTTGTGCGAATGTGTGCCTGCGGTTTCCTGCATGGCGGTCAGGACAGCGCTGGGCCGCCAAAGGCCGCCCATGTCGCAATCGCGGGAGAGCAACAACATTTCCTCGCGGTATGTTTTTTGCAACGGCATATTTTCCCCTCCTGAAGCGCCCGTCTTGCGGGCAAAACCGCTATTATTCTATAACAATATGCCGGGGCTGTCAACCGCAGGAAGGGGCAAACCGGAAGTTTGACAATTGTGGCAACCGGCATTTTCAAAGCCGTTTCCGAAAAAAACGCCTTGGGGGCGGCTTCTCCATCCGAGAACAAGCCGCCAAACGGCTTGCGCCGGATGGCGGCCAGGCAGGTTTTACTGCTTTGGGTGGAGAGAGCATTGCGACGGGCTTCGTATATTGGCGATAGCGCGCCATCCGTTATAACCGCCGGCGGGCATTCCCTGATTTTCATGCGGCGGGATTTGACGGAAGGAGGCGCGGCGCAACGTTGCCCGAAAGCAAACCGTGCCAGGACGGAAACCGCGCCCGCAGAAGTCCTTTTCAAAACGGGAACCGTCAAATCCTCCGGCCCAACCGCGGCGGAATTGGAAGCGCTGTGCCCTTCCGCCCGCTTTGCATGGGCGCGTCCCTTCCCTCCGGAGGACGTCCCTGCAGATAGGGCGGCGCATCCGCAGCGGCTTTTTCGTCACTTCTGCGCCGGGGCGTTTTCGGCGCTCTGTTTGGCGCGCAGGCGCTCAAATTCCAGCCGCGCATCCACTGGCGTGGTGGAAAAATCCGGCGCCGCGTCCGGAGCCTCGAGCGTAAAGGCGGAAACCTCATAGGCGTTGCGCGTCAAATACTCCCCGTTTTCAAGCAGTTTCTGATATTCGCGCGATTGCAGCCGTCCGGTGAGGCGCAGGCGGTCGCCCACATGAAAGCGCGCCGCGTACTGGGCGTTGCGCCCCCAGGCGATGCAGGGGATATAGTCGCTTTTGCCAAAGGCGCGGTTTACCGCCAGCATCATATCGCAAATTTCCCGGCCAAAGGGCGTGGAGCGGTAAATGGGCGGCTTGCACAGCGCCCCGGTGAGGCTGACCTTGTTGAGCGTCTCGTTTTCCGAGGTCTCGTACATGCTTTGCACAAACAGCGTTACCATAAGCCGTCCGGCGCCGTCCACTACTTTGTTATAGGAGCGCACCTGCCCCTGAAACAGCATCAGCCGTCCCGAAGGGTCGCCCTCCGGGGGCAGAATCTTGCCGGGAATGGTAACGGGAATCCTGTCCAGCGCGCCGGAAAGGCGCTTGATGAGCAGCGTGCCCGCATAGAAGGGTTCGTGCATAACTTCGTGACTGAGCGTGGGCATTGCCTCCAGCCGTCCGGCGGCCACCATGCGGTTGTTGGGGTTTTCCATTGTACGATCACCTCGGCGTCTTTGTACATATTCTCCGCCCTCGCGGGACGGACGTTCCATATATTCTATGACGGTGCATGCCCGCGCATGCCGGTACAGGGAACTGGTTATGAAATTTCCCCGGGCTTGCGCCTTGCGCAGAAGCATGACCACCGGCGAAGCCGGCGGCACAGGCTGTCAAAACCCCTCAAAAGAGCGCGAGAGGGCGAGGCCTTTTCGCGCTTTCATCGTACCCCCGGACGCGTACGTCGGGTACGGCCAATTTTTGCGTCTGGAAATCCCGTTTCCCTGCGCAAAAATCGTTTTCTTGCAATTTTTGCTTGTATCACGGTGCGAGCAAAAATTGGAGAGGATCACCGGAGGCGCAGAATCCTGCGGTTTCTGTCCGTCTGTTGACAAAGTGAATAGACGGACGGAGCGATGAGAAAGCCTGCAAGACATGGAAGCAAACTTGCAGGCAAGGGTCTTACACGGACGTAAGTGACCGCAGGCCGCAGGTGAAGCTGACGCAGAAAGCAAAAATTGCCCCCGGTTTCTCATTTATCAGGGCAATTTTTGCATTTGCGGGGTTTGTCAGCGTTCTGGCAGAATCCTGCGGATTCTGTAGCTTTGCCAAAGGCGAAACTGCCACGGCTCGAATTTAAAATTTGTGCCGCGGCCGCCCGGCAGGGGAGATGCTCCTGTCCGCCAGTCCGGCCGGCGGTATGGTGAAGCTCTGTAAGGGCATGAATGCCGGCGGCGCGCACGCGTGTTGGCCCTCGAATGCTGCGAAAAGCCAGCCTACTTGGCCTCCCTGCGCTGGCTTTTGTCCGCGCGCCCCTTGCTTGCCGGAAAGGGCTCCGGCAGTTTTACGCCTAGCGATAACCCCTCTGGAATCCCCGTTCCGGGCGGGGTTCGCCGCACAAAAAATGGCGGGAAACGGTATTTTGCCGTTTCCCGCCATTTGCGGCGCATACGCTTTTACATTCAATACAAACTCCACGGTATCGCAAAAACTTCATAGTTTTCCGTTACCAGATCTTCGCTTATATCCATATCGAACGGCGTTTTTCTCCCTGCCCTGACCGAATCAATAAACGTTGCGTCTCCCGCAAGCAGGGAACCGGCGTCGTCCCGGAACATTACGACGACCGCCACTTGGTCTATATCGTAATCATTTGCATTGTACACTTCGCCCAAAAACCGGGTTCCATTCTTGCCCACGCCTTCAATTTCCAGGGGCGAATACTCCGCATGTTCAAGAGCGGCTGGCGCCACAATACTATACTCGTCGGGAGGAAGCGCTTCAAATTCCACGACCGAGGGTTCTTCGGCCACCTCAAAATACGCCATCCCTGCCCACTGGCAATCCTGCCCCGGATAGATGAGGTTCAAAACCTGATCCTCCGTTCCCATCAGATTGCCCTGCGCATCGCGCGCAGTAACCCGAACTGTTGGAAACAGGATGGCGTTTTCGGCATTGTTGTTATGGATGACGGCGGAGAAGTAGAGATAACCATAGCTGACGTCAAATCCGGCGTCTGTGATTTCCAGATCGCCGCCGGATTCGATGATTGTGACCGATTCCACCGGCGCTGCCGGGGGTATGGAAACATTCGCGTTCCCGCGCTCATCCTCCGCGTTGCGGGAAGGCTCCAATTGACGAATCAGAGCGGTATATGTGGCCTCTCCAACGATCCCCGTCGCATCCAGAGCGTTATCCGCCTGAAATGCGGCGACGGCGGCCTCGGTCTTGGCGCCAAAAGCTCCGTCTACGCCGCCGTCCAGGTAGCCGAGTTCCGCCAGTATCCATTGTACCTCTACGACCCGCTCACCCTTGTCTCCCCTCTGTATTGGATCAAATTCAGCAAATCCCGCATGTGCAAACGCAAGCGACAGCAAAAATACCAGCAGGCAACAAGTAAACCTTTTCATGACGTTTCCTCCTATATATTATAGTTTCAATTATTTCCATGCATAATTTTATTATACGTGCATTTATTTTTATGTCAATATTGCATTTTAGTAAAAATATGTTCATCGCGCATTTTTCGCGCCCATCGGTATAAACGCCCCAAAATCTGCCGACGATAAGGACATCAACCCCACGAAACGGAGGGAAAATGTTTGATTCGCCGGTTTTTTTGCGCGCTTGTGGCGCTGACGCTTTGTATATCCTTCGCCATTCCCGCGCAGGCGGAGGAAATTTCCGACTTTATCCGCCTGCACGTGGTAGCCTCGGGCGATTCCGACTGGGAACAGGAGGTCAAGCTGGCCGTGCGCGACGCCTGCCTGGAGGCGGTACGCAGCTTTACCGCCGGGTGCGGCAGCGCGGACGAGGCCTATGCCGCCGTCAACGCCCACCTTGCCTCTTTGCGCACCGCCGCTTTGGTGGCGGCGCGAAACATGGGCTTTGAGGGCGAAGTGACGGTGGAAACCGGCGTGTTTGCCTTTCCCGACCGCATCTACGGGACGCTGTTCGTGCCCGCGGGCGATTACCGCGCCTTGCGCGTGACGCTGGGCGAAGGGGAGGGCCACAACTGGTGGTGCGTGCTCTATCCCTCGCTGTGCGTGCTGGACGAGACGGCCTATTCCGCCGGGGAGGCGCCGCCCATCGAGTTCTATTCCAGCGTGGGCCGCTTTCTGAGCGATCTGTTTGGAGGTTAGCATGAACGTTGGAAAACGCATACTGATTCTGCTGCTGGCGCTTTTGCTGGCAGCGCCCGGCTCCTACGCGGAAGTGGTGTTGGAAGTCGGCTCCTCGGGTGAGAATGTGCGCAAAGTGCAACAGCGTCTCATCCAATACGACTATCTTTCCGGCGAGGCCGACGGCAAATACGGCGAGCAGACGCGCGACGCGGTGATCCTCTTTCAGCGCCGCAACGGCCTGACCGTAGACGGCCGCGTAGGGCCCGCGACGGCGGCGGCGCTGGGCGTGACGCTTTCCTCGTCCGGCTCTTCTTCCTCCTCGTCCTCGGCGACAATCATCTCCGCCGACCACCGGCTGCTTTCCAAACTGGTCTACGCCGAGGCGCGCGGGGAAAGCTACAAGGGACAGGTGGCCGTGGCCGCCGTGGTGCTCAACCGCGTGGAAAGTTCCTCCTTCCCCAACACCATCAGCGGCGTGATCTACCAGAGCGGAGCATTTTCCTGCGTGTCCAACGGCTCGATCAACAACACGCCGGATTCCACCGCCATCCGCGCCGCGCTGGACGCCCTCAACGGCTGGGATCCCACCGGCGGGTGCCTGTACTATTACAACCCCAACGGGACCGACGACGCGTGGATACGCACGCGCACGGTCAAAACGGTCATCGGCAACCACTATTTCGCGGTGTAGGGAGGGACGCGCATGCAGTCCTCACGCTTAAAAGACAGAGACTATGTGCGCGCGGCCCTGATTGGGGCCTGCGCGTTGCTGGCGGCGCTGGCGGTGCTGATTTTCAAACAGGCCGCCGACGTGCGCACGCTCAGCGCCCGGTTGAGCGCCGTATATCAAAAGGCGTTTTATGAAACCTGCGAATTGATGGAGGGCATGTCCACCAACCTGCGCAAGCTGCTGGTGACTGGCAGCGCCCAGCAGGAGCAAATCCTGCTTTCCGAAATCTCCCGGCAGGCGCAGGGCGCGCAGGATAACCTGGCGCAATTGCCGCTGGGCGAGGGCGCGGTGTCGGCGACGATCAAATTCGTCAACCAGGCCGGGGATTTCGCCACCTCTCTGGCGGGCCGGCTGGCCGGCGGCAGCGCCATCAGCGACGCGGACTATGAAAATATCGCCACGCTGTCGGAAACGGCGGGAGAATTGTCCGTGGGGTTGGGCGAACTGCTTGCGCGCTATGAAGCAGGCGAAGACGTGTTTTCCGGAGACTATGCTGAAACCGGCGAGGAGAGTCTTTATCCCCTGACCAACCCGGCCACGTCCTATCCCACGCTTTTGTATGACGGGCCGTTCTCCGATGCCGCCGGGCAAACCGAATACCGGGCGCTCCAGGGGCTTGCCGAGGTGGACCAGGCCGGGGCCGAGCGCGCCCTGCGCGCCTTCCTGGGCACGGAGGCTGTGACGGAACTGCGTTTTGAAAACGAGAGCAGCATCCCCGTGGACTGTTATGAGTTCTCCGTCACGGCGAACGGCTACAGCCTGTCGGCAGGGGTAACCAAGGCGGGCGGAGAGATTCTCTATATACTGCCCAATGAGGACGTCACCGACGTGGTTCTGACCGATGCGCAGGCCGTGGCGGCGGCGCGGGCCTTCCTGACGGCGCGCGGCTACGGAAGCATGCAGGAAAGCTACTTCAGCCGCTATGACGGCATCCTCACGGTCAACTTTGCCGCCGTGCAGGACGACGTGGTGCTCTATCCCGACCTTGTGAAAGTGCAGGTGTCGCTGCGCGACGGCGCGGTCATCGGTCTGGAGGCGGGCGGCTATCTGCGCAACCACGTAGAGCGCGAATTCACCCTGCCCGCGCTCAGCGAGGAAGACGCCCTCGCCCGCCTGGGCGGACGGCTGACGGCGCAGGAGGCGCGATTGTGCGTGATTCCCGAAAACGCCAACGAGTACCTCTGCTATGAAATCACCGCCTCGGATGCGAGCGGCGAATACCTGGTGTATATCGACGCGCAGACCGGCGCGGAGCGCGAGATTTTGCAAGTCATCAGCGACGAAAACGGCGATTTGGTCATGTAGCGCAAGGCGTCTTTCGGGGCGGTTCCGCCCCGAAAGGCGGCCGTGGAGCGCGTGCAAAGGCAGTTCCGGAGGCGTGTGTTCTCGCCGGAGCGCATTGCCTGCATGGACGAAATCCGGCGGAAGCGGGCCGCCGCCTCTCGAAAGGAGTATGCGTTATGGATGTATTTTCACACGGGAATGCGCTTTCACACAGAGGCGCGCTTTCGCATAACATGCCGCAGACAGTGTATGCGGAGCGTGAAACCATGATTTCGAGAGGAGATTTGTTCAGCGCCAGCCTGGACCCCGTGGTCGGCTCGGAGCA
>CAJFUU010000101.1 GCA_904420265.1 uncultured Clostridia bacterium | reverse complement strand
CAGCGCGACAGGCGAAAACCAGGCCTGCGCGATTTGCCGGGAGATGGATTTTGACCTTGTGCTGACCGGACACCAGCATCTGTCGGTTGAAGGCGTGGACATTTGCGGAACGCATGCCGCGCAGCCTGCCGGCGGGGCGGCGCAGTGTGTGCGCGCAGACATCTTTGTAGAGAAGGACGGTGCTGTGCGCGTCCAATCGCGGCTCTTGCCGCCTGCCGGCGCGCCGCTGCAGGCCGGCGTGGCCGCTCTCGCCCCCTTGGAGGCGCAGGTACAGGCATGGCTGGATGCGCCCGCGGGCCGTTTGGACGTTCCGTTGCCCTTCGGCGATCACCTCGAAAGCGCCTTGCATGGCTGCTTGCTGGCTAACTTTATCAACAGCGTGCAGTTGGACGCTTCCGGAGCCGATATTTCCGCCTGCTCGTTGCCCAACAAGTGCAAAGGGCTAGCTGCGGACGCCACTGTGCGCGACGTGGTTTCGACCTATGTATACGCCAATACGCTGCGAGTGGTGCGCATGGACGGGCGCACGTTGCGGCGCTATATCGAGCGCACGGCCGAATATTTTTGCGTTGAAGATGGCGTTGTGCGCGTCAGCGACCGCTTTTTGCGGCCCAAAGTGGAACACTACAACTACGACTATTTTTCCGGCCTAGACTATGTCATTGACCTGCGCCGCGACGTGGGAGCGCGCGTGACCTCCATGCGCCGCAACGGCCGGGAAATTGAGCCCGGCGATGTGCTGCGCGTATGCCTCAACAGCTATCGCGCCACGGGCACGGGCGGATACGATATGCTCTCCGGCTTGGCTGTCGAGCGGGAAATTCTCACCGATGTTTCCGAACTCATCCTCGCGTACATTGAGCGCCGCGGAAATGTCGTGGTGGACAAGCGCCGCTATCTCACGGTTGTATCGCCCAGTGGAGAGGAACAGGGAAGGAGGAACGCGGATGCGCTTTGAAATCCGCCGGGAAACGGAGGCCGATTTTCGCGCCGTGGAAGAGGTGACGCGCGAAGCGTTCTGGAATCTCAATTCGCCCGGATGTGAAGAACATTACCTTGCGCACTTGTTGCGAAACCACCCGGATTTTCTGCCGGAGTTGGATTTTGTCGCCGTGCATGGGGCGGAGATTGTCGGCAGCATTATGTACAGCGCATCCCGCGTAGAAGATGTGCCCACCGTCACCTTTGGGCCTCTGAGCGTTCTGCCGCTTTATCAGGGCCGGGGCGTGGGCACGGCGCTGGTTGAGCATACGCTTGCGCTGTGCCGCCAGATGCGCCTGCGCGCCGTTCTCATTTATGGCGATCCCGCTTATTACGCGCGTTTTGGCTTTCAGCCGGCGCGTGCGTTCGATATTTGCACCGCGGACAACATGTATGCCGCCGCCCTGCAGGCGCTGGAATTATACCCCGGCGCGCTGGAAGGCGTGCATGGCCGCTTTTTTGAAAGCGATGTTTTCGAGGTGGACGTGCGCGCCGCCGCGGCCTTTGACCGCGTTTTTCCCCGTCGGGAAAAGCGCGAGACGCCCTCGCAACGCGCCTTCCAGAAAATTGCCGCCATGCGTGAGCCGCGCCGTTGAAGCGGCGTCCGATCGCATGCGGAAGACGTCCTTTCTCTGGGGACGCCTTTTGCATATATCCGGCGTGTTGATGTACGCCGAAATTTGCGTGCGGAAAAGACAGACTGCGCAAAAGGCGCCGCGCATCGCGATAAGGCATTTTGGGGGCCACGGAGTGTCTTTGGAAATTCGCAGGCAGACGTCGCATGCGTCAGGAGCGTTGCTTTTTCGCTGCGGATGCTTTTTGCGCTGTCTGTTCAGCCGCGGCGCGGTGAAAGCGTGGTTTTTGCCGCAAAAGGCCGATTCGCGTCAGATATTTGTTCCCGAAAAGTCCCAAAACAAATGCGCGCCTTGTCCGCTCTGACGGCCTGCAATACTGGCAAAACCAGATGCCCTTGAAGGGTCTTTAACAGATAATCTTCGGCCTTGCGGAAATACGTCGCGCTGCGCTTCTTTGATAGCCCTTTGCGCCGCGTTTGCGAAACGGCAAGCATACAGCGCTCCTTAACTCAAATTTACCTGTTTCCGGGGCTTGCGGGGCCTTGCCCTGCACGCGCTTTTCCATTATAATAGATTGTGGAAATTTAGCGGGAGGAATGAACATGCAGGATATACTGCCTGAGGGCGCGGTTGCGCTGACTGTGCCGGCGGATAAATCCATGATGCTCGTCATTCGCCTGACGACGGCGGGCGTGCTTGCGCGCGCGCGGCTGACCGTAGACGCCATCGACGATGTAAAAATGGCCGTTGAAGAAGCCTGCACGCTGATGATTTCGCAGCAGTGTCCGCCCGACGCGCTGTGCGTGGAGTTTCTGCGCGGCGAACACGCTCTGGAAATCCATGTGCACGCCACGGCGGGCCGGCCCTGTCTGTGCGGTATGGATCCGGCGGAGCTCGAGGTTGTGCGCAGCATACTCGGCTCGCTTACTGACGCTGCCCAAATCGACTGCGCCGACGGCAGGATACGCAATATATTGCTTACCAAGGAACTGTAACCGTGAGGGAGGACAAACCCATGCGCAACGCGGCGCAGCGCCCTCCCATGGATGCGGAGGAGCTGCTCAGGGAGTACGCCTCAACAGGGAACACCGCCATTCGCGACCGCGTGGTGGAGGCGCATCTCTATATCGCCTCGATCATCGCCCGGCGTTTCTCCGGGCGTGGGGTGGACTATGACGACCTGTTTCAGGTGGCATCGCTTTCACTGCTCAAATCGGTGGAACGCTATGACCCGGAACGGGGCGTAAAGTTCGCCAGCTTTGTCACCCCGACGATGGTGGGCGAAGTAAAAAACTATTTTCGCGACCGCTCGCGCCTGATCCGCCTGCCCCGCCGGGGAGGAGAACTTTTGCGCGTGGTGGAAAACGCGCGCGACCGCTTGCAAATGGAACTTCAGCGCCAGCCTACAGCCGAGGAACTGGCCGAACGCTCCGGCGTTTCGCTGGAAGACGTGCTCGAGGTGCTGGAAATGCGCGGGGCGGCCAGCCTGGTTTCCTTGGACGCGTTGCCGGCCGAGGACGATGAAGCGGCGCCCCTGATTTCCTTCCTTGGCCGCGAAGATACGGGCTATGCGGAATTTGAAAAAAGCGACATGCTTGGCCGGGCGCTTTCCGCGCTGGACGATCGGCAGCGCGAAGTGATTCAAATGCGTTTTTTCGAGGGGAAGGGCCAGCGCGAAGTGGCGCAGGCCATCGGCGTTTCTCAGATGACGGTTTCACGCGTGGAAAGACAGGCGCTTACGCGGCTGCGCGAGGCGCTTACGGAGGGTGAAAAGGCATGAAAATCGGATTTATTGGCGCGGGCAACATGGGCGGAGCAATCGCCCGCGGCATCGTCAAAAGCGGCGTTGTGGAAGGGAAGGACGTTTTCCTCTACGATGTCAACCCCGCCGCTTCCGAAGCGTTGGCGCGCGATACGGGCGCGACGGCCGTTCAAACCGCGGCGGAACTTACAGACGCGGCGGAGTTGTTTGTGCTGGCGGTTAAGCCCGTTTATGTCAAGGATGCGCTGCGCGCCTGCGGCGAGGGGCTGAAGGGCAAGGCGGTGGTTTCCATCGTTGCCGGACTGACCGGCGCGGCGCTTTCCAGACAACTCCCCGAAGGGGCGCGTTGCTTGCAGACCATGCCCAATACGCCGGCCATGGTCAATGAAGGCGTGACCGCATTGTGCGAAGAAAATACCCTTACGGCGGAAGAAATGGCTTTTGTGCGCCGCATGTTTGAAGCCATCGGCCGCGTATATACGCTGCCGGCGCGCCTGATTGAGGCTGAATCCGCCGTGGCGGGCAGCGGCCCGGCCTATGCGGCCATGTTTATAGAGGCCATGGCCGACGGCGGCGTGCTGCTGGGCCTGCCGCGCGCGCAGGCCATGGAAATGGCGGCGCAAACGCTGATTGGCACGGCGAAAATGATGCTTGCAAGCGGAAAACATCCCGGCGCAATCAAAGATATGGTATGCTCTCCGGGCGGCACAACCATCGAAGCGGTGCGCGCCTTGGAAAAGGGCGCTTTCCGCGCCGGCGTAATGGAAGCGGTGGTTGCCGCCGGTGAAAAGGCGCTTGCCATCAAGCGCGAAACCGAGAGGGGATAAGCCCGCCTATGAAATGGATTGCCAGCGCCGCCTTTGGGTTGGAAGGTATGACCGGGCGCGACCTCAAGCGCCTTGGCGCGGAGCGCGTGCGCGTTATGGATGTGGGCGGCGCAATGTTTGAAGGCGGCTTTGAAACCGCTTTTCAGGCCAATCTCTGGCTGCGCACGGCCGACCGCGTCTATCTGTGCATGGGGCAGTTTGAAGCGCGCTCGTTTGAAGAACTTTTTCAGGGCGTTCGCGCGCTTCCCTGGGAGGATTTTTTGCCTCGGGACGCTCGCTTTCCTGTGCGCGCCAAGTGCGTGCGCTCTACGCTGATGAGCCCATCGGACGTGCAAAAAATCGTGAAACGCGCCGTGGTGGAGCGCCTCAAGGCGTCTTATGGCGAAGACTGGTTCAGCGAAACCGGTCCGCTGTTTCAGATTGACGTGGGCATCCGCGCCGACATGGTCACCGTTTGCATCGACGCCTCTGGCGAACCGCTTTCCAAGCGCGGTTACCGCACCTGGAACGGCGAAGCGCCCCTGCGCGAAACGCTGGCGGCGGCGCTGGTTTTGCAAAGCGGCTGGCACCCCTGGCAGCGGCTGTACGACCCCTGCTGCGGCACGGGCACGATATTGATTGAAGCGGCGTTCATCGCCCTGAATCGCGCTCCCGGCCTGACGCGCAGTTTTGCCATGGAGCAATGGCCCTGCGCGCCGCGTGAAGCCATGGAAAAGCTGCGCGCAGATGCGAAAGCGCGCTATGACGCGGGGTTGGAACGCCCGCTGCACGTCTCCGGCTCGGATATAGACCCCGAAGCCGTGGAACTGGCCCGCCGGCACATTCGCCAGGCCGGTCTGGCGGGCCGCGTCGAGGTCTGCGTGCGAGACATGCGCGATGTGACGCTTTCTGGCGAGCCGGGTGTGTTTATCGCCAACCCGCCTTATGGAGAGCGGCTGGACAACGCTCGCGCCGCCCACGCGGTCGCCCGGCAGCTTGGCCTTTTGCAAAAGCGCTGCCCGGGCTGGACATTGTGCGCTTTTTCCGCAGACATGGGCTTTGAACGCATGTATGGCCGGCGCGCCACGCGTCGCCGGCGCTATTACAACGGCAGAATCGAGTGCGAATATCGCATTTTTGAGGACCGCCACTGACGAGGTGTAACCGATGAAACCCATCTTCAATCGCGCGCCGCTGCTTCCCAACGCCTGTACGCCGCTCTCCCTGGGCGCTATCCGCCCCGAGGGCTGGCTTGGCGCGCAACTCGAAGCGCTCCACCGGGCAATTTCCGATGGCGGGAACCGCCTTTGGGACGGCGAAGGCGGCTGGGAACGCGAAATGTACGCCTTCGAGGCGTTGGTGTGCCTGGGCTGGACGATGGACGACGAGGCCATGAAGGCCGAGGCGACGCGCCGGGCAGAGGCCGTCCTCGCCTCGCAGGACGCCGAAGGCTGGTTTGGCCCCGTCCAGCTTCGCGATTATTGGCCGCGCGTGCTGGCTGTGCGCGCCCTGCGCCGCTACTTTGAGGCCACCGCCGACCGGCGCGTGCTCAAGTTTATGGACGCGTTTTTCAAGTATCAGTACCGCACGCTGGCAACGCACCCGCTCAACGACGCGGCTGTGGCGCGCGGCGGAGACAATATACTGTTGGCGCTGTGGCTTTACAACATCAGCGGGCAGGCGTACCTGCTCGAATTATGCCGTCGCCTGCGCGAACAGACGCTGGATTGGCCCAACTATTTCCACACTTTCCCCAACACGCAGCCCTTGAGCCGCTCCCTGCGTTGGCCCCGCCTCAAGGAAGCGCTGTATGAGGAAAAAAACGAGCCCCTGGAGGGCGAGGCCCGTCCCTATTTCCGCACGCAGGGCGCCTTGACCAACGGCGAAAATGTCGCCATCGGCCTGCGCACCCCCGGAGCCATCAACCTGTTCAAAAGCGGCTTCAAAGAGCAGGAAGGCTTCCGCTTTGGCTGGGAAAAACTGATGAAACATCACGGCGTGGCCTATGGCATGTTCACCGCAGACAACCATTTGAACGGTTCCAACCCCACCCAGGGCACAACCCTGCCGGCGGTAGCGGAAATGCTCAATACGTTGGAAACGCTCGTCGGGATGGGGGAAATGTCCAAGGACCTTCCCGACATCTTTGAAAAAATCGCCTTCAACGCCCTGCCCGCCGCCTTTTCGGCAGATATGCGGCGCGTGCAGCGGCTGGAGCAGGCCAATCAGGTGCTTGTTTCCAAGGAGGAACGGCCGTTTTACAACGCCGGGCCGGATGCGACGCTGTATGGAGATTTGTTTTCCTTCGACGCCGTGCGCACGCTTGGCGCCTGGCCCAAGCTGGCCGGGCATCTATGGTATGCGACGGTGGACGGCGGCCTGTGGGCAATGAGCTACGCGCCCTGCTGCGTACGCACGCGATTGATGGACGTGCCGGTGCGCTTGCGCGTTTCGGGCGGCTATCCCTTTGCGGAAACGGTGCGGTTGGAAGTGGCGGTGAAGCGCCCGGTGGAGTTCCCGCTTTATCTGCGCATTCCCGCCTGGGTGCGCCAGCCGATGATCTACCTGCCCGACGGCGAGATTATGCAGGTGCGCGCCGGAGAGACGGCCTGCGTGCGCCGCCGCTGGCAAACGGGCGACGAAGTGCGGCTGGAATTGAGCGCCGCGCCGCATGTGAGCAAGGGCTGGTATCATCAATCCGCGGCCGTAGAGCTGGGCCCGCTTTTGATGGCGTTCGCCCCGGAAACGCGCGAGGGCGAAGACGGACGCCTCGATACGCCTGAAGAATGGGGTTGGGCGCTGGTGCGCGACGAGCCGATGAAGGCCGTGCGCGAGGGCGAAACGGAGGCCCCCTTCAAAGCGGGCGAAGCGCCTGTAAAAGTATTGGCCAAGGCTGTGCCCGCCGACTGGAAATTGAGCGAGGGCAGCAGCGCGCCGGTGCCAATTCTGCCGCGGCTTAATGTCAAGGAAACCTATACCATTGAATTGATCCCGTTTGGGTGGACAGATCTGCGCATTTCCCAGTTTCCCATCGGAGAGTTGCGGCAGGAGTGACGCCCCGGGAGAGGGGGAGCGCTCATGCAATCGTCCGTTTTTCGCTGGGAATCAAATTTCAGCAGACAGCTTTTCCGCCTTGCCGTGCCCATCGCCCTGCAAAGCGTGGTCACGGCCTCCATGCAAATTGTCGACAATCTGATGATCGGCGTGCTTGGGGAAGTGCAGCTTTCGGGCGTGACGCAGGCCAACCGCGTCTCTTTCCTGTTCCAAGTGGCTATGTTCGGCGCCATCAGCGGCACATCCATCTTTGTCGCGCAGTATTGGGGACGGCGCGACGTGGCGGGCGTGCGCAAAACGCAGGGCATCGCCATGGTGTTTGGTTTGCTGGTGGCGGCTGTGCTGGGCATTCCCTCCATTTTGATGCCTGAGGGCATTATGCGCCTGCTGCTCAACAGCGAAGCGGGCGTTCACGCCGGCGCGGAATATTTGAGCGTCATTGGCTTTGTGTATTTTGTGCAGAGTCAGTCGCTGATTCAGGCGGCTGTGCTCAAATCCACCGAACAGGTCAAATTGCCGATGTTTGCCAGTTTGGCGGCGATTTGCACAAACATCGTCTTTAACACGCTTTTGATTTATCCCACGCGCGAGGCGCAGCTTTTGGGATGGACGTTTACCATGCCCGGCGCGGGCATGGGCGTGCGCGGCGGTGCAATCGCTACGTTCATCGGCGCGCTGGTGGAACTGTTTTTGCTCCTGTTCTTCTCCTATCGCTACCGCTTTGCCAATGCCGCGCGGCCGCGGGAACTTCTGCCGGAATCGGCGCGCGCGGTGCGCGCCTTCATGTGCATCGCCTTGCCGGTGCTGGTGAACGAAGCGCTGTGGGCAGGCGGCACGGTGGTATATTCCGCCGTCTACGGCCGCATTGGAGACGGCGTAGCCGCCACGGCCGCGGCCGGAGTATTTTCCAACGTTGAACAGCTCGCCAGCATTGCTATACGCGCGTTGAGCCACGCCTGCGGCGTCATGGTGGGCATGGCGTTGGGCGCCGGCGAATTGGACAGGGCCCGGCTCTATGCAAAGCGCTTTCTCTTTGCCACGCCGCTTTTGTCGCAGGCCTTCTGCCTGTGCGTAATCCTGCCGCTGGCGGGGCCGATCGTGAATATGTTCGCCCTTCCTGCCTCTACGGCTCGCCTGGCGTTGCAAATGATATACGTGCTGTGCGGCGGGATATGGCTGAGCGCCTTTAACAACGTGATTATTGTCGCCCTTCTGCGCACCGGCGGCGACGTGCGTTCCGCGGCGGTTATCGACGTAGGGACGCTTTGGGCCGTCGGCGTGCCAATGGCGCTTCTGGCCGGTTTGGTGCTGCGCTTGGAACTGCCCTTTGTTTATCTGGCTACATATCTCGAGCAGGTCATCAAGGCCGTCGTAGGTTTCTGGCGCTACCGCCAGGGCAAGTGGGTATGCAATATTATCAAGGAGGATTCGCAATGAACGAGCAGCAGCGCTACGTATGCCCCAAATGCGGATGCACGCAGTTTGAACACGACCAGCTTCAGGCCACTGGCGGCAACTTTGCCAAGATTTTTGACATACAAAACAAGCGGTTCATCACCATAAGTTGCGCCCAGTGCGGCTATACGGAACTTTATCGCGCCGACGCCTCGGACGGCTGGAACATACTCGACTTCCTGATGGGCAACTGAAGGTTTCGCCATGACCAGGGAGCAATACGCGTTGCTTGAAAACTGCATGCGCAAGTGTATGCGCGGCTGCGATGGCGCGCACGATGCGGAGCACGTCTACCGCGTGTTGGGCGTAGGGCTGGATATTGTCGCGCATGAGCCGGGCGCAGATGCAGACGTGGTTGTCGCCGCCTGCCTTTTGCATGACATTGGCCGCCGCGAGCAGCTTCAAAACCGGAAGATTTGCCACGCCAAGGCGGGCGCGGCCAAGGCAGAAGGATTTTTGAAAAAGAACGGCTTTGACGAAGCGTTTGCGCGCCATGTGGCCGAATGCGTGCGCACGCACCGCTTTCGCAAGGGCGACGCGCCCCAAACCATTGAGGCGAAGATCGTCTATGATGCGGACAAGGTGGATGTATGCGGCGCAACCGGCATCGCCCGCACGCTGTTTTATCAAGGCAAGATTGGAGAGCCGCTTTATACGCTTACGCCGGACGGTTCCATATCCGACGGAAGCGCCGATAGGGCCGAGACGTTTTTGGGGGAATACAAGTACAAGCTGGAAGGCCTTTGCGAGCGGTTGCTTACCTCCCGCGGCCGGGAAATCGCCCGTGAACGTCAGGCTGCGGCGCAGGCATTTTATGAAAACATGCTTTGGGAGGTGCGCGCCTCCCGGGAGAAGGGACGCGTGTTGTTGGAGCGGTTTTTGGCGGCTGCTTCCGAAAGGGAATAGGGGAATGGGCGCGCGTCGCCCCTGGGCCGCGCAGATGGATTGCTCTGCAAAGGTATGTCCGTCCGGCTCAATGGGGGAAAGCCTCGCCGGAAGGAAGGATATTTTTTCATCTTTTCAGGTTCTCATCCCGCCGTGCTTTAAAATGGCAATGGCCGCTTCCGGGTTAAAACGCACAGCGTTTGCCTTTGAGGCGCATCGGGCGCGTTTTTTTGCAGGCCAAATGAATGTCTTGGTGGAAAGCCTTGCGTCCGGCGAGGCAGAGAAGGGCGCGGCGGCGCTATGTCGCCCGACGGCAATTCTGCCGTGAACAATGCCTGGTCGCTTCGCCTGCTGGGCAGCATGGCCGCGCTCTGCGATGCGCCTGTGTCGCATGGTTTTACAGAATATAACAGGAAGCGTCTTGCAGAACGTGCAAAAATTTCGTATCCTGTAACTATTGTTTTACCGTCGCGGCGCAATACGCCGCGCATAGAACGGCAAGGAGGACGAAAAATGGAAAAGTCGGTCGTCTATTTTACGGATTTTCGCTGCCCGTTGGGAACCAGCCAGCTTTCCAAGCTGCGCAAACTCTGTATCGCGGCGGGCATGTGCGACATGGATATGGAAGGCAAGTTTGTCGCCATCAAGATGCACTT
>CAJFUU010000100.1 GCA_904420265.1 uncultured Clostridia bacterium | reverse complement strand
CAACACTGGAATTAGGGCGACTGCCTGCGCACGGAAATGGAGCAGGCGCGGACAATACGCCCAATGCGGGAAGAGGATAACCACGCGCATGCAAGAAGTGGGTGCGGGCAACGTACCCAACATTGGAATTAGGGCGACAGCTTGCATGCGGAAAGTGGTCAACTTCACCGAATGTCGACACGACACAAAAAAGGCCAAGCGTGCACGTGGGAATGGAGCGGGCGCGGACAATACGCCCAATGCGGGAAGGGGATAACCACGCGCGTGTAGGAAGCGGCATTTTATCGAATAGTCAGACAGAACTGCGGGGGATAACCACGTACGTGTAGGAAGTGGGTGCAAGCAACGAGGCCAACGTTGAAAGAAGCCAACTGCGAGTATGCGGGAATGGAGACACGCTGATAAGATGGCAGATTGTGTTGGGCAACCACGCGCACGCGGGAACGGAGTAAGTGCGGGTAACGCGGCCAACATTGGAAGCGAGCAATTGCGCATGCGGAGCGGGTAAAATCCGAATCCTTTGTTTTTGTCACGCACAGGCAATTACACGCACGCGGGGAGCGGCCAACTTCACCGAGTATCAACACGATGCTGGAAGAAGCCAACCGCGAGCATGTGGAAACGAAGCAAGTGCGGGCAACGCGGCCAACATTGGAAGCGAGCAATTGCGCATGCGGAACGGATAAAATCCGAATCCTTTATTTTTGTCACGCAGTGGCAAATGCGCGCACGCGGGGAGCGGCCAACTTCACCGAGTATCAACACGATGCGGGAAGAGGGCAATCGCGCGCATGCGGAAAGAGGCCGGCTGCGCGTTCGGGAATAGACCCTGCTACCACATATTCCAGCTTCTCTCGCCAGGCCAACCGCGCGCATACGGAAAGAAAGACGCCCCGCAACGGGAGCGGCGCGTCAAGTCTCCGGTTTCGCGCAATCGCAATTTGCGCGCTTCATATCCCCGTTGTCCCACAGCAGGGGAAGCAGCGGTTCCAGGTCCACGCCGTAGTTGACCGGCGTGGGCAAAAGCATGGTGCGCGCCACGGCGCGGCGGGTGAAAGCGGTGGCGGCCAGAACCGCGCCCTCAAGACCGTCGCCCTGCAAAAGCGCGCCGGTGAGCACGCTGGCGAACAAATCTCCCGTGCCGGGATAATGCGCGTCCAGCCGTTCAAAGGGACAGACGCCCGCTTCTTTGTCGCCTTTGCGCATATAGATGTTGGCCGGGCCGGTTTTGAGCGGCACGGAGGTGATGACCGCGCTTTGCGCCCCCATGTCCAAAAGCGCGTCCAGCATTCGGGCCGCCTGGGCCGCGGTGCGCGGCGCCAGGGAGTAGTCCTCGCCGGTCAGAAGCGCGTATTCGGTCATATTGGGCGTTACCACATCGGCCCGGGCGCACAGGGCGCGCCACTTTTCCGGCATTGAGGACGGCATGCCGGAATAAAGCGCGCCGTCGTCGCCCATCACCGGGTCGAGCACCTTGAGGGCGCGCGCCTGCGCATCCAGGAAATCCGCGACGATCTCCGCCTGCCGGGGGCTGGCCAGATAACCGGCATAGACCGCGTCAAAGCGCAGCCCCAGCGCCTGCCAGTGGGCGAGGTAAGCGGGCAAAAAGTCCGTCAAATCGTGTACGGCAATGCCGGAAAAGGCCGTATGCGCCGAGAGCACGGCCGTAGGCACGGGACAGGCCTGCGCGCCCATGGCGCTCAAAACGGGCAATACCACCGTCAGCGCGCAACGACCCACGCCGCTTAAATCGTGAATGGCGGCGACGGTTTTGGCGGGACGAATCATATGCTTACCAGCTCCATATCGCGCAGGCGCATGTTGCCCCACAACGGCTCAGACCAGATAAAGCCCGCCGTGCGCGAGGGATCGTCGATGATGACGAAGTGTCCCACGTCGTTGATGGTATCGTATTCAATGCTTCCCCCGCGCGGGTCGCCCCCGACCAGCGAAAGTTTGATGCTGAACTCGCCCGGGGCCACGCTTTCCAGAGGCGCGCGCACGCGCAGCGTCTTTTCGTCGCCGGGCAGAACTTCAAATTCCGGCGTCTGGCTCATGGCCACGGGCGCGGAAGCGTTGTTCATCAACACCATGCGCAGCCGGCAACGCCGTTCATGCGCTTCAGAGCGGAAGGCGATGGAAAACTCCATGACGTCGTCCATCTGGTACTCCATGGTTTCGGAATTTTCCACGCGCATGTACGTCATGCGCATGCGCAGGCCCAGAAGTTGGGCGCGCGGCATGGCGTCCAGGTCGCGCTCTACCGAGCGGATGCCGCTGCCGGAATAAAGGTCGATGGCGCGGGAAACTTCGCCGTCGTAGACCAGCTTTCCCCTTTCCAGATAGATGCCGCGCGTGCAAAGCTGGTTGACGGTGCGCATGTTGTGGCTGACGTAGAGCACCGTGCGGCCGCCGCGGGATACGTCGGCCATTTTGCCCAGGCACTTCTGCTGGAAGGTGAGGTCGCCCACGGCCAGCACTTCATCGCAGATCAGTATGTCCGGATCCAGGTGCGCGGCCACGGCGAACGCCAGCTTGATGTACATGCCGGAACTGTATCGCTTCACCGGCGTGTCGATAAACTGCTCGATTTCGGAAAATTCGATGATTTCTTTGAGCTTTTGGTTGATTTCGGCGCGGCGCATGCCCTGGATGGCGCCGTTCAGGTAGACGTTTTCCCGGCCGGTGAGGTCGGCGTGGAAGCCCGTGCCCACCTCCAGGAGCGTGGATACGCGCCCGCACAGGCGGATTTCGCCCTTGGTAGGCGCGGTGATGCGCGAAATGAGTTTGAGCAGCGTGCTCTTGCCGGCGCCGTTGCGGCCGATGACCGCCAGCGCGTCGCCGCGGTCGGCGTTGAGGCACACGTCGTCAAGGGCCAGGAAGTATTCGTGCCCCCGCGCCTGCGCGGCTTCGCCGATTTTGCGGTTGGGGTCCTCCTTGCCGCGGATGCGCGCGAACCAGGCGCGCAAATCGTCCTGGAGGGTGCCCGCGCCGATCATGCCCAGCCGGTATTCCTTGCTGACATGGTCGATTTCCAGCGTGCGTTCAGACATTGACAAATTCCCTTTCTTTACACGGTGTCCATGAACGTCTTTTCAATGCGCGAAAACATGAGAATCCCCAGCACGAACAGCACCAACGTCATGCCTACGGACAGAGGCATGTAAGCCAGGCTGAAGGTTTCCACGCCCAGGAAGGCGGCGCGGAAGTACTCCACAATGGGCGTGACGGGGTTGAGCATGTAAAGCCCCACCAAATGCGGATAATTCTCCATGACCATGGAGGCCGGATAGGCGATGGGGGTGGCGTACATCCACAAACTGATGCCCAGGTTTACCAGCAGCGTCAGGTCGCGGTAGCGCGTGGTCAGCGAGGAAATGATGCTGCCCAGCCCCATGCCCAGCATGCCCGTCTGCAAAAGCACCAGCGGTATAAACGCCAGCATCTGCCAGTTTGGCTGTACCGGCGAATTCGGCTGCGCGGCATAGTAGACCAGGAACACCGCAAAGAGCGCGAACTGCACAAAGAAGTTGATCAGTTTGGATAAAACCACGCTGATCGGCATGACCAGGCGTGGAAAGTACACCTTGCCAAAAAGTGAGTGGTTGTCCACAAAGACGGTGGAGCACTGCTTCAGGGCGTTGGAAAAATAGGCCCAGACGATATTGCCGGCCATATAAAACAGGAAATCCGGCATGCCGTCGGTGGGCAGCGAGGCGATACCGCCGAATACCACCGTGAACATCAGCGAACTGAGCACCGGCTGAATAACCATCCAGGCCGGGCCGAGCACGGTTTGCTTGTAAAGCACCGTGACATTGCGTTTGACCAGCAGGAAGATCAGGTCGCGGTAGTGCGCAAGTTCGCGCAGGTTGATGTCAAACCAGCCGCTGCGGGGGCGGATGACCGTATCCCAGCGCTGGTTATTTTCCCTGGAAGCCATGAAAAGCGAAAACCTCCGCGCATGAAAAATCTACCGGAAACTACCGGAATTTCTATTATAACACGCCTGTGTAAACTCTGCAACGCGAGAGCCTTTACGCATTGGGTATGCAGGGCCATAACATATCCGGGACAGACGAAGAAAATGGGGAGGCAGGAAAGCGCCGCATGGGCTCTCTTAACGCGCAGGCGTACAACACAGGACGCGGCGCACCGGCAGTCCCTGCTGCAATATGCGCGGGAACACGGCGCAAGCCGGACATCTGTATTCCGGAAGGCCCGCCAGCCATTCAAAGCAACATATCCCGGCAGAAGTGAAGCTAATGCAGGATATGCGCCGCAGAAATCCCGGGCCCGGCCCACGCCTGACCCTGGGGAACCTGTTCCGGGCAACGGGAAAGCCGGGAATGTTCCCGCCAGCGATGCGGGCAGAGGACGCATCCCGGCCAGCGGAACCAGGGAAGGCGGCCCGAGAAGCCATTCTCCAGCGCTATTTTGCGCAATAAAGCGTCGAATTTGGGCCCGTGCGTGCAAGCAAAAAAATCGTGGCTTCAAGATAGTATTTCGGACGCGGAAGGCTGTTGAAAAAGCAGTGAAACGGCTTTTATTAAGAAGCGTTGCCTGACGCAAAAGCCGTGGTTCCCTGCAAAATTGCCGACTTTTTCGCTATAGGAAGCGCCATTTTCGGAGCCATATTTCCGATGGAGACAGATTTTTCACTGTTTTCCCGCGGCTACGGCCATAGGAATTCTGCGGGGTCTTCCTTCTCGGAAGTTTTTTTGACGGGCTATCGTGTCCGGAAATAGTTTTTGAATACGGTGCGGTGGAATGAAAACAATCTCCCGCTGCACTGCGCCTGTACCAGCATACCGCCGTTGACGGTTCGCCCGCCTGCGCCTCCCGGCCGTCCGTACCGGCAGTGAAAAGGCTGGCGGTATGTCCGAGGCATCTTGACGGGCCGTCGTATCCGAAAAGGAATTTTCGGACGCGGTGGGGCGGAGCGAAAACAATCTCCCACTGCACCGTTGCGCTTGTACTGTATCAGTACATCGTCGTTGATGGGTTTACCTGCCTGCGCTTTCCCGCCGTCCGCACCGGCAGCGAAAAGGCTGGCAGTATGCCCAGGGCGTCCGGGCAGAGCAGCCCAGACCGGCGGCGCGACGCTTACCAACCGCTTCCCCGCCGGCAAGCAGGCTCGCCCCCGCTCCTTGCGGTTACCGGTTCAGTTGAGCATCCGTCCTTACCGCGCTCCGCCATAATGGCAAAGCGGGGCGCGGCTACCGGCGGGATTTGAAACGCCTTTTCATGCGCCCTTTTCCCCATCCGGCCTCAAAAAGCGGCCCGCCCCAACCGCTTCTCTGGGAGGCCCTGAACGGGTTGCCGCCCTACCCGTTTCGCCGCGCAACATCTCTGAACAGGCCTGGAGTGTGTTGGGAAATTCCTTAAAATGCAATTCCGGCGTCTTTTGCGCCATGATGGCGCTCCGAATTCTTCGCGAAAACCAGCGAAAATCCCCTCCAATTGCGGATGTTTCCCTTTTCAAACACACTCTAGGAGAGCAGTTCAAACAAATCCGCAAACCCCTCGGAAAGTTCGCCGGTATAGAGGAATTGCGCGTAGTTCAGGTCGTGGTCGTGGCCGGGGTAAACGCGTGCGTCCAGGTTGTCTTTTTGCAGCGCTGCAAAGGCGGCCTGAATTTCGTATACGCCCTCCACAGGCGCGTTGGCGTCGCTTTCGCCATGGAGGATGTGGATGGGCAGATCGAGCGTGGGCAACACTTCGCGGTTCGGCGTCAGGCGCGCATGCCCGTCAAACCAGGCCCCGGTAAGGCGCACGGCGTAGTTTTCCCGCAGCCAGCCGTCGTCGCCGCGCGCGATGGCGCTTCGCAGCGCCTGATAGCCGTCTGCAAGCATGACTTTGAAATCCGCAGCAGTCAGGAAGCCGTCGCCGTCTATATCCACGTCCGCAAAGGCCGGGTTGCCCAGTGCGCTTCGGAGGGCATAGGGGTCCGCCTCAAATTCGGCCTGCGAGACGCGCCCATCCTTGTCCGCGTCGAAATATTCGCGGTAGAACACCATGCTCGAGCCGCCGGTCTGCTGCCATTCCAGGGTTTCCGCCATCGTGCCGTTGACATAGCCGCACAAAACCAGCTCGTCTACGCGCACGTTTCCCCGCGCGGCCACGTGCGGGGCGATCATCGTGCCCTCGCTCCAGCCCAGCAACACCACCGGGCAGTTTTGCAGCCGCGCGTCCGCCTGCAGGGCGCGCACCACGCATTCCACGTCGGCAATGCTGTTTTCGGGCACATAAGTTTGGTAGGCGGCCTCGTCAATTTGCGTATAAAGCGGCGCTTCGCCGCCGGGCGAGCAGCCGCGCGTGCTCCAGCGGAAAAAGGCCGTGCCGCGGCTCGTCAACTGCTCGGTAAAGAGATCGAAATAATTAAAAACGGTTTGTTCGTCGAGCTGGCGGGTGTTGTCGTATGTGTTGGGGCCGGAGCCGTTGACAAACACCACCAACTTCTGTACCTCGCCTTCGGGCAAATCCAGCTTTCCCGTAAGCACATAGCCGTCCGCCGCCGTGATTTCCAGGATTTCCGTCTTGCGCATCTGTTCTTCTCCCGTTGCCGCGCCGCACATAAGCGCAAGCAAAAGCGCCGCCAGCAGAAATTTTTTCATGGGCGTTTCCCTCCTGTTTTCTCAAAAATGGAAAGTTTGCTTTCCGTAGATGCAGTATAGCATAGGCGATACAATATGTCAAGTGTACTTTCCATTTTTTAAGACGACAAATGCAAAAGCCCGCCCCGAGCAAACGCGGGGCGGGCCTGGGAACGCGCTCAGGCGAGGTTCTCGGGATACATTTGCAGGTTGAGCTCCTCTTTCCAGGCGGCAAGTTGGTCGGCGTAAGTCTGGGTGATCTTGTTTTGCAGGGCGGTGGATTCCACCACATCGTGCACCTCTTCCAGCGGGGTTGCGCCGGAGGTGAGATCGCCCGCGTAGTAAATCAAGTGGATGCCATAGACGCCGCGCACAGGCTCGGACAGGCCGCCGATTTCCGCAATGGACAGCGCGCCTTCGGTGAAGGCCGGATCCCAGGGCTGGCTGGAGATTTCGGCAGTTTCGGAAATGGCGTAGCCAACATCGGGCATGCCGGTATCGTCGTTGAGTTCGGCGATGAGGGTTTCGATGTCTTCGCCGTTGTTGAAACGCTCGATGGCGGCCTCAGCCTCGGGCAGGATTTGAAGGTAGATTTCCTCAATCTGCGCCTCAACTTCGGCGATGTCGGCGGCGATCTCTTCCAGGGGACGGTGCTCCGTTTCGGCCAGGGCCGTCGCGGCGTCCTCAGAGGTGGCGGGGGCTTCGGTGGCCTCGGGCTCGGCGGCTTCTGTTTCCGCTTCCGCCTCGGCGGGGGCCTCGGTTTCGGCAACCTCCGGTTCGGCATTTTCAGCGGCGGCGGTTTCGGCAGCAGCCTCCGGCGCTTCGGTGGGCGCCTCGGTAGCCTCGGCGGCCGCAGCGGCCTCGATGGCGGCGTTTTCCTCGGCCTCAAGTTCTTCCAGGCGGGTGGCCAGCTCGTCGTAAGCGGCGGCCTGCTCGTCGTCAAACCGGAAGAGTATGTGCTTTACGTTGCGATAGCCTTCGGGCGTGTAGTAGATGGTGGTGCCGTTTGAATAGGCGGTTTCAAACTGGTAGGCGCTCTGGGAGTAATTGGCCTCGTCCGCGGCCACCAGTTCGTCGTACGCCTGCTGGATCTCCTCTTCGGAGACGGTCACGTCGCCGGTCACGTAGTCGTACACATTGGTGCTCAGCTGCGTGCGTTCAAGGTTTTCCAGCACGGTTTCGTAGGTGTAGCCGCCCTCGTTGAGGTAGGTCGCGGCGGCGGAAAGACCCTCGTCTTCGTTCTCATACTGGGAGGCGAAGTAATTCTGATAATACAGATCGACCGTATCCTCGTAACTGGCGGTAGCCTCCTCGGCGAAGGCGGCCTGCTGTTCCTCGGTCAGGCCCAGGCCAAGCTGCCCGGCCATATACTGTACGATGGCTTCCTCGGCAAGCTGGGTAACGACCTGCTCGCGCACCATATCTTCCATGCCGTAGGCGGCGATGTCAAAGCCGTACTGGGCGTACATGGTCACGTAGGTTTCATACAGCGATTCGGCGTCCTCCAAAGAAACCTCGCCGCCGTCGAACGAAGCGACGATCTCCTTGAGGTGATAGGCGTCCACCTGCGCTTGCAGCTCGGCCACCTGGGCTTCCAGTTCGGCAATGCGCGCGTCCTTGTCCTCTTCGGCCAGAGCCAGGCCGCTCACGACCAGCAGCGCGCACATAAGCGCGCAGAATATACGCTTCAGGCTCATGCAATGTTCCTCCTTGCTTGATGGCCGGCGGACAAAGGGCGCGCCGGCGCTTTGAGAACGATTATAGCACAAACCGCGCGGCGACTCAATGTTTTATTTCGGAAGTTCACGGTTTGTTCACGGTTTTTTCGAGGCCTTTTGAGACGGCCCGCCACGCATTTGCCACATATATGTACGAAACGGGCGTTTGACATGCGCGCGCAATGGTGTATAATTATAGAAGCATGGATAGTGCGCCCCGCGGCGCGTGAAAGGAAACAGACATGGCGAAGAGCAAATATACCAACATCGGCGGCCAGGCGTTGCTTGAAGGCGTGATGATGCGCGGAACCGAGCATACGGCCATGGCCGTGCGCAATACAGACGGGGATATAGAAATTGAAATATATCCCACCGTGCGCAAACAGCGCGCGGCCATCTGCAAAAAGCCCTTTATTCGCGGCATTTTTGGGCTGATCGACTCTCTGGCCGTCGGCTATAAATGCCTGATGCGCTCGGCGGACCTTTCCGGCATGGCCGAGGAGGAAGAAACCGAAAAACAGGCACGGCGCGCCAAAAAGTCCAAGTGGAGCCTGAAAATGGAGGATGCGCTGGAGAAGTTTATGATGCCCATCGCCACAGTGTTGGCGGTGGCGCTGGCGGTGCTTCTGTTTATGTATCTGCCGGTGCAGCTTTATACCTGGCTTTCCCAGGCCATCCCGTCCATTGCCGAAAACTACTTTTTGCGCGGCGTGTTTGAGGGCGTGATCCGCATTGTCATTTTCCTGGCTTATGTGATGGCCACGGCGCTGATGAAGGACATTCGCCGTACCTACCAATATCATGGCGCCGAACACAAAACCATCTTCTGCTATGAAAAGGGCCTGCCGCTCACGGTGGAAAACGTGCGTGCGCAAAAGCGCTTTCATCCCCGCTGCGGAACCTCCTTCCTGGTGCTTATGCTGCTGGTGGGCATCGTGGTTTCGATGTTCATTCGCGTGGACAATCCCATTTTGCGCACGGGGCTGAAAATCCTTACTTTCCCGGTGCTGATTTCCATTGGCTATGAACTGATTCAGTTCGCCGGCCGGCACGACAACCTGCTTACGCGCATTATCTCCGCCCCGGGCGTGGCGATCCAGCACATTACCACCCGCGAACCGGACGACAGCATGATTGAGTGCGCCATAGAGTCCATGAAGCGCGTGGTGCCCGGCGCGCAGGGTTATCCCGAGCGGGAGACGCTGGCGCGCGGCGCGGCGTCGGAGGCGGACATGGCGGGCGCGGGACGGACGGCGGCCGCGGAACCGTAAAAGGAGGGCGACATGGCTTCCAACCGCGCAAAGGCGCTCAGGCGCATCGTCCGCGAAAACTGGTATATGCTGCTTGTGTCGTTGGCGGTGGCGCTGGCCGTGGAGGCGCTTAACCACCGCACGCTGGCCAAGCTGGGCGTGTTTTTGGCGGAGCATCCGTGGATGTTCCTGCTGAACGTGTGGATCATCTTCAATACCTTCCTCTTTGCCGAAATTTTCCGCCGCCGCCGGGGCGTGCGCTGGGTGATCGGCATACTGTGGGTAGTGCTGGGCATCGTCAACTATATCGTGCAAAGAACGCGCGTTTTGCCCCTGACCACGCGCGATGTTTTGCTCATTCCCGACGGTATGAGAATGATTACCGTCTATTTCACATGGTATGAAATCGTCGGCATTTTCGGCGGCGGCGCGTTGCTCATTGCCGGCCTGGTGCTGCTGGTGGTCAAAAGCCGCCCCCGCGGGCCGTTCAACCGCCTGGCCAGCGTGAGCGCGTTTTGCGTGGTTACGGCGCTGACCCTGGTGGCGGGCAAGGTTTCGGTGGAATTTGGCTCGATCGACTGGGAAAAGACCAGCCTGGTAGACGCCTATCAGAATTACGGCTTTGCCTATGGCTTTACCTATACCTTCGCCGATTTTGGCATTACCCGTCCCAGCGATTATTCCGAGGAAATGGTCGAGGAAATTGCCGACGACATTGCCGACGAGGATGCGCCTTTGGTGGTCGAACCGGAGGCTACCGCCGAGCCGGAAGAGCCCACGGTGCTTACGCCCAACGTGGTCTTTGTACAATTGGAATCGTTTTTCAACGTTCACGACCTTCTGGAGGCGGAATATTCGCAGAATCCCATTCCCGTGTTTTCCGATTTAATGGAAAACTGGCCCAGCGGCCAGCTCAAAGTGCCCTCGGTGGGCGGCGGCACGGCCAACACCGAGTTTGAGGTGCTTTCGGGCATGAACCTGGACTATTTTGGCGCTGGCGAGTTCCCCTACAACACCATCCTGCGGGACACCGCCTGCGAAACCATCTGCTTTAATTTGAAGCCCCTGGGCTATACCGCCACCGCCATTCACAATTACACCGGCACTTTTTACGGGCGCAATACCGTGTACGCCCAGTTGGGCTTTGATTGCTTTGTGCCTCAGGAATACATGAACGGCCTGACCTATAACGCCCTGGGTTGGGCGCGCGACAGCGTGCTTACCGGCGAGATCGTCAAGGCCATGCGCGCTACGGAGGGGCAGGATTTTGTCTTTGCCGTCACCGTACAATCCCACGGCAAATATCCCTCCACGCCCGTGGAGGGGCTGGACGGCATTGACGTGCTTTCCTGCCCGGAGACGGTAGACGCCGTTATGCTCAAGAATTTTGTCAACGAGTTGAGCGAAGTGGACGCTTTCCTGGGTGAACTGATTGAAGAAATGGAGGACTGGGATGAGCCGGTGGTGCTCGTGCTCTACGGCGACCATCTGCCCGCCCTGGGCATTGAGGACGAGGATTTGCGCACGGGCGATATGTACCAGACTTCCTATGTAATCTGGAACAACTTTGGCCTGGACATGCAGGGCGGAGATTTGCAGGCTTTCCAGCTTTCGGCATACGTGCTGGGCCAGCTTGGCATCGAAAACGGCGTGCTCAACCGCTTCCACCAGACCTTTGGGCCGGACTGCGAGGAGGAGGATTACATCACCTTCCTGCGCGTGCTGGAATACGATATGCTCTATGGCGAACACGTCATTTACGAGGGCGACGCCCCCTATGAGCCGACGGATTTGCGCCTGGGCTGCGAGCCGATTGTGTGCGAATATTATACTTACGACCCGGCCACGGCCACCATCAGCGTTTACGGCGAGAACTTTACCACTTACAGCGATATACTTGTGGACGGCCAGCGCAGAAACGCCGTATTTGCCGATGAAACGCGCCTCATTGCCCGCGCCAACGGCGTGACGGAGGACAGCGAGGTCTGCGTGGGCCAGTTTACCCGCGAAGGCGAAGAACTTGGGCGCACGGGTTTGGGAAAAATGCGTGAAATTTCTCCGTAATGCCTTGTTTTTTGGCGTCCATTGTGTATGATAGAAGAAGAAT